>JABGQJ010001295.1 GCA_018648945.1 Victivallales bacterium | reverse complement strand
TCTCAGCCCGCTGTGCCAGAACGCCGACCTTGACGGGTTAGCCTGACCTACCGTTTGTGGTTCCAGGCGTCGGTCGCGTATTTCTGGTCCGCCAGTTCCTGGGCGAGGGACAGCAGATCGGCGTTGGGCGCGAAGAGCGCGAGCCGCAGGTTCATCGTGTCCGCGAGTCCGGCCTGGATGGCGGTGGCCAGTTGGTCGCGCGGCACGGGCAGTGGCCGACCGAAATGGAGGCTGCCCTGGTGGAGGATGCCCTCGCGCGTTCGTCGCTGGGCACTGCCCGCGATCTTCCTGCCGGCGAGGAGCAGGTCGTACTTGGTGGGGTTGGTGAAGCAGACCATGGTCGAACGGTCCACATGTCCGGCGATCTCCTCGTCCGCCAGGTCAGCCACCAACTGGAGCGAACGCAGCCCTTCCTGTACCGAGCGGTTGATCCAGTCATAGCTCTGCGTCCGATCCAATCCGGTGAGCCAGTGACCGGCCGGGATTGCCACCGAGTAGGTGAAATCGTGGTCGTGGTAGACCACGCCGCCGCCGGTGGGACGGCGCACGAATTCGCTCCCCGTCGGCACGGCCTCCGCCTTCTGCACATAGCCGATGGAGACCGCGTCGGCGGCTTCCCAGGTGTAGAAGCGGACCACCGGCACGCCCCGCGCCGAGGCGGTGAGCAAGAGGGCTTCGTCGATGGCCATATTGAGCGCTGCAGGATGACAGCCATCCTGCCAGAGCAACCAGTCTTCGCCGTGTTCGAGGGGCATGTGCGTCCTTTCTGGGTTTGGTGACTTCATAAGGTAGCGCGCGGTTTCCTGTTGAGCGATGGCTGGCATGAGGGAGAGGGGAGGGTATGTGTAATCGCTGATGCGTCTGGCCACCCACTGAGGATTCCTCACATGCTCTCGTTCCGCAACTGCGCTCTGGTCGTGAGTCTCCTGGTCTCTCAGCTTGGCTTGGCACAATTGCCGACGGGGCCGCGCAAACATGCCTCGGTGGCGACTCGCCAAGGCAAGCTGGTCATCGATGGCAAGCTGGACGATGCGGCTTGGGCTACGGCTCCCGAGTACACAGGCTTCGAGAAGGCGGGATTGCGGGAGCGCGTGCCGATTCCTGCCGAGGTCCAGACGAGCTTCCGGGTGCTCTGCGATCGGGACCGGGTGTACTTCGGCATCCGTTGCTTGGAGCCAGCCATGGATCAACTCACTGTCCATGCCGCCGACCAGCACGATGCGGCCATGTGGAGCGATGATGATGTGGAGCTGTTCCTCGATCCCGTCGGCGATCGCAGCGAGTACTACCAGTTTGCGATCAACAGCCGGGGCACGCAGGTGGATCTCTACTGCATCGAGCGTGGCAACACCCAGAAAGCGTACAGCGCAGTGTGGCAAGCGGAGACCGTCGTTGGCGACGGGTTCTGGAACGTTGAGATCAGGCTCCCCTTTGGAGCTCTCTACCACCGCCCCT
>JABGQJ010001294.1 GCA_018648945.1 Victivallales bacterium | reverse complement strand
TGGCGTAGGCAAGAGGCGTCAGTCCCTTGCTGGTCTTGCGGTTGATCTTCGCGCCCTTGCCGATGAGGTAAGCAGCCACCTCCTGCCGGTAGCCAGCAGCAGCGGAATGGAGCGGCGTATAACCGCCGCTGTTGGCATGGCCCACTCTTGCCCCATTCTCCACCAGTATCTTGACCAGGCCAAGGTCTCCCTCGGACGCGGCCCCGAACAGGGCTGTCGTCCCCCCCTTGTTCTCCGCGTGGATGTCGGCGCCCTTCTCGATCATGGCTCTCGCCGCCTTGAATTTGTGCCAGCGAACGGCCATCAACAGCGGCGTCTCCCCCAGGTCGTCCAAGGCGGTCAAGTCGGATCCGCCCTCGACCAAGGCCAGGATCACGTCCTCGCTGGCAGCCAAGGACCTGCACAGGGAGATGTGCCCCTTGCTGTCTTTGCCGTTGACATCTGCGCCGTGGGCGATGAGCAGCTTCACCACCTCGGCGGCCTGCGGAGCGTGCATATCGACCGCCTTCCGAAGAGACGCTTCCCCCTGACTGTCCGGGACGTCCGGATCCGCCCCATTCGCCAGGAGAATTGGGATGAGCCGCGGGTCCGCGTACGGGTAGCGAAGGGCTTTGTGGAGGAACGTGTTGCCCTGGTTGTCCTTCCTGTTGAAATCCGCGCCATTCTCTGCGAAGAGAGACAGCATCCCGGGAGAGATCCGCCGGATGAACATCCCCTGCGTAAGCACCGAGTCGCCATGAAGCACAGCATTCGGATCCGCCCCGTGCTTGAGTAGGAGGGCGACCATCTCCTCCCGATTCTTCGGGGCAAAGAGCAAAGCAGTCTCCAACACAAGGACGGGCTGGTCCGCTGTCCCGTTGGGGTTGGCCCCCCGACGAAGCAGTTTCGCTGCCTTCGCCAAGTCTCCCTGGACCACGGCGAAACGCAACGCCCCATCGTGGGCTCCCGGCCGGTCACGCCAAAGGGCAACGGCGACAGCGACGATCAATCCACAGGCAATGGTCGCTGCGATGGTTTGGCGTCTGTCGGCATGAATCATGTCCACCTCTCCTTGAGCGACCGTCGCGCAGCGTGGCTTCTGCGGACAGAACGTACTGCCGGGGCAACGGGTCGGCAAGCAAGCCGGCGGGCTCCGCGCAGGATGGGAAACGCCGAGCGGCGGCGCAGAGGGAGTTGACAGTCGGTGCGTCAGTATCTATTCTTGGCAGCGATCCCCATGATCGATGAGGTGGACCTTACAGCCCAACAGGGAAGGCAGGTTGATATGTATCGAACCAGAATGAAGCCGTGCTACCGAGGACTGATGTTCTCCCTGCTCATGTTCATGGGCGGCTGTGTCGGCTCCTGCGACGTGGCCCGGCTGAAGGTCATGGGGACAGAGACCGAGGCCACGGTCACGGGCTTCAGCCGCATCGACCAGAAGAACGCCAGCACCCGTTGCGTCAAATACGCCTGGCAGTCCGAAGACGGC
>JABGQJ010001293.1 GCA_018648945.1 Victivallales bacterium | reverse complement strand
GAGACCGCCATCCGCCCGACGAAGAGGGTGGCAGGCGGGATGACTGCGCTACTTCTCGCGGACCAGGAGGATGCGATCGACGTAGACGGCTTTGACGCCTTCGGTGCGGTTCGGCGGGGCGACCCAGGTATAGCAGCCTTCAGTCAGGGCGTGAACGCCGAGGTCGATGAGGTGGTATTCGCCATCGACCAGTTCGGGAATGTTGATGTGGCGCTGCACGCGGCCCTTGCGGGCCTCGGTATCGTAGACGCCCAGATCCACGGCTAGGCCTTCGGTGGCGTCGCCTTCGTAGCGCACGGATGCGTATACGCGCCACTTGGCATCACCCGCCAGACCCTCCCCAGCGGGCCATTGGGTGGCCCATTGGGAGTGGTTGCCGGGCATGCGAACGGCACGCCCATCCGAGGCCTTGGGATCGGCCACGCCGGTGACCCAGCGACCTTCACCGTGGAGTCTGAATTCGCCGTCCTGCACATCAACCCAAGCATCCTCAGGCAGATTCCGGCAGATCTCGGGGACCTTTGGGGGCGGCCCGAAACGGGCCTGAAAGCGCGCCATGTAACCTGTGAACTGGCCGCCTTCGCGATAGCTGCGAGCATTGTATTGCTTGCCCAGGGCCACGAGTTCGTCGCAGAGAGCCTTCGGGTCCGCTGGCCCAGCAAAGGGCTTGCCGCTCATCTTCGCCTGGCGCTTCATGGCATGCCAGCGTTGCAGCCAGGCATGGTCCAGGGTCAGCCGCTCTCGCCGCACACGGGCAGCGAGTACCGGTTGATCGGCCACCGCTTGTTCCGCCTTGGCATACAGCACTGACGCCTGGGTCATCTGCTCAGGGCTGAGCCAGGACGAGGTGTCGCCCATGTAGCAGCGCAGGAAGGTACCCGCCTTGGCCACCGCGTCTTCGCGGAAATCCAGGTAGCGCCGCAGGTGGGGGGCTGCCAGTCCGTAGTACCCCTTCAGGAACTCGTCGATCAGGGCGTTCTCGTCCAGATCTGGGTTCCACATGAGATGGCCCAACAACCAGGCGCGCAGCTGGACGAAGTCGCCAATGGAGCAGCTGGAATCGCCCTGTTCGAAGAGCCCCACAGTATGGCTATCCACGAAGAAGCGGAGGTCCGGCGCGAGGCTGCGCAGATTGGGATGGGGCAGGATGTAGTGGCGGAAGTTGGTCACGTAGTTCCAGATATAGAGCCGGGGGGCGACAGCCCGCCATTGCTCGACGTCCCGGCGGAACTTCACGTTCTGCTCGCCAGTGGCCAGCGGCTGGGCGAAGCTGCACTCGATGGAGCAGAGGCGCACGATCACATTGTGCCGGGGCTTGACCGTCTTCGGAGCCTGGCGGGTGTACTGGTAGGCGAGGGTTTCCACCAGAATGTCCGGGAACTCCTTCTCCAGCTCCGCCGCGACCTGGTTGACGAAGTGGACCAGCAATCCCGCCGGGCTTCCTTCCTTCTCATCGAACGCCTTGCACTTGGGG
>JABGQJ010001292.1 GCA_018648945.1 Victivallales bacterium | reverse complement strand
AAGGTAGTTAAGCACCGGGAAGACTGGCCCTTCCGGTCGCTCACCGAGATGCCTCGCCGACTCGTGGCGCGACAGGGGGTCAAGGGCGTGCATGCGGTCACCGGCGCGACGAACACATCCAATGCGATCGTCAACGCCACGGGCGATGCGATTCGCAAAGCGCTCCAGTAGGGGCTTCCCAACCGACGGCGAGGATTGACTATGGTGGCAACAGCAATGGTGGCCTTGGCCCTGACCACAGGACCCTTCTCGGGCATCTCGGCAGACAACCTGCTGGACACACCCAGCCTGAAGATGGACATCATCTGGCAGGCAGATGCTGTGGCGCTGGCCGCGCTGAGCAAGGGGGCGCGGGTCGTCGAGGAGGAGGACCGGCAAATTCTGCTGACCGAGGCGGGATTCACGCTGACCATTGCCCAGGAGCTGCCCGAAGGGAAGTACCGGTTGGAGATGGAATGCTCGGCACCCAATCGGGGAACGGACTCTTTCTACGTGGCAGTTGACGGCAAGCGCATGTCGCAGATCGTCGTGCTCCGCGTCGGGGAGTTTGGGCGGACGGCGGCGATGCTGCCGGTCCAGGGCGACGGAGCACACGCCTTCGAGGTGACATTGCGCGAGGCGCCCGGCAGCAAGATTGTCGGTGCGTCGCTCTCGCGGACCACGGTGACCACGGCGCGCGCTCCAATCCTCTCCGAACTGCGCACGCAGCACCCCCGGTTGCTGCTTACGCCCGAGCGATTGGCCGAATTGCGGGAGACCTATGCCACCGATGCCTACGCGAAGGTCTATGTACTGCCGGGCAAGATGCGCAAGCTGTATCCCTACCGCAAGGGAAAGCGCAACGGCGGCATCTACCGGGGTCTCGGCGACCAGATACTGGGCTACCTGCTCGAACCCGACCCGGCGAAACTGGCCGAGATCATCACCTGGCTGGAGATGGCCACGACCTACGGCGATGTGGGGGTGGACCTGGACGCGGAGTACTTCATGGAAGGCATCGCGCTGGGCTATGACTGGCTGTACGACGAACTCCCCGAGGACCTGCGCAAACGGCTTGGAGTCCGCATTGCCGAGCTGTGCGAGCAGCTCTACGCCGCATCGCTCGCGGGCAAAACGGGTGGCGGGCATTCGTTCCAACAGAACCACTACTGGTTCGCGCATCTGTCTCTGGCACTTGGCGCGGGAGCGCTGGTCAACGATCACCCACAGGCCGACGAGTGGCTGGCTTGGGCTTGGGACCGGTTCGAGCGCATTGCCGTGACATTCAGCCCGGATGGCGGCTTCCACGAGGGGCCGTCATACTGGGACTTCAGCATGCCCACGCTCTACATATACACAGACATCTACGAGCACCTCACTGGCCTGCGGGTCCCGGGGATGGACCAAGGGCTGAAGGGGCAGGCCGCCTTCCGCATGCACCACATCCTCCCCGGCCTCAAGGAGAGCGCGCCGCTCGAGGACAGCAAGGTGCATATGGGCATC
>JABGQJ010001291.1 GCA_018648945.1 Victivallales bacterium | reverse complement strand
CCTGAAGCCGTAGTCCGGCAGGATGGCCGTCTTCTCCTGGAAGGACGCCAAGGCGGCATGAACGCTCGTTGCTTCATGCTCGACTTCCTCGGAGCCAGTGATCTTGGCCACGGACCACTCCAACCCGTCCGGGTACTGGGACGCGCACCAGGAGACAATCACCCCGGTGAGGGCCGCCACCGCCAGCAGCCCAACCATTACCGGTTTCAGCTTGCCTGCGGCAGGCGTCCGGTCCATGCGTAGGCTGATGATGCCCGGTTCCGCCTTCCAGACGAAATTGACGACCGCAGCGGTCACAACCCCCTCCACCAACCCGATGGCGAGGTGGATTGGCAGCATAACCGCCAGGAAAGACATAAAGGGAAGCTCGGAGACGCCGGACAGGCAAGTCTCCAGGACCACGCCCAACGCCCCCAGTTGCAGGGCCAGCACAGCCGAGACCACCCCCGCACCAGTCAAGCGCCCCGGAGTGGCAGTGCGGCCCAGCAGTGGTCGGCAGATGAGCGGATAGACGATGAAGCTGGGCACGGCCCCGAGGTTGAAGATGTTGCAGCCAAGGGCCAGCAGACCGCCGTCGGCGAAGAGCAGGGCCTGCACCGTCAGAATGGAGGCCATGACAAGGAAGGACGCATATGGTCCCAACAGGATGGCCAGGAGCATGCCTCCGCCCAGATGCCCACTGGAACCCGTGCCTGGGATCGTGAAGTTGATCATCTGTGCGGCAAACACGAAGGCCCCCAGCACTCCCATGAGGGGGGTCTTCCGGACGTCCATGTCCTTGCCGATCCTGCGGGCACTGTAGCCCATCGCCGTTCCCGTCGCCGCCCACATCGCGCCGCCGACTACCGGGGACAAGAGTGCATCTGCCATATGCATGAGTCGCTTCTCCTACGCTTCTGCTGGGATCGAGAGTATTACGTTTTGTATTTTCGTGTTATCCCACGGCCAGCGGGAATGGCGCACCTGAGGGCCGCAGCCCCGTTCCTGGGCGGTGCCACGCTACGGCAGCGACGCCCCGGCTGCGGTGGTCACCAAAGCCGTGTGTTTGAGACCCTTGACCGAACGCAAGGCCGTGACCAACTGGCGGACCTGCGCTGCCTCCCCCCGGACCGTCACCATCTCCATGCAACTGTCATGGTCGAGGTGCACATGCTGGGAAGAGATGATGGCCTGGCCGTAGTCATGCTGGATATGCATGAGCTGGTGGACCAAGCCGGGCTTGTGGTGATCGTAGACTAGGATCACCGCGCCAGCAACCACACCGCCAGTATCCCATTCCTTCGCCACCAACGCCTGCCGGATCAGAGCCTTGATCCCTTCGGAACGGGTGGGATAGCCTTCGCGGACAACCAGATCGTCGAAGGCCTGGAGCAAACCACTATCCAGAGAAATGCTGCAACGGGTCAGGTCGGGCATGAAACGCCTCTTCGGTATTACGAATTTCACAACTGTAATACAAAGATAGGCCGGGTCAAGAGCGCAGAGCG
>JABGQJ010001290.1 GCA_018648945.1 Victivallales bacterium | reverse complement strand
CAGGCCGCGATGGCGTCCAGGTCGAGCAGAGAGGTGGCCAGTTCGACGATCTTCGCCCGGTTCTGCCACTCGGCCTTCTGCACATTGAGAGTCACGGTCGCGCCACCCACCCAGATGCTCATGCCGACGCTTCCATTCATCTTTGCCGGGTACTTGCCGGCCAGCTTGATCGGCGCATTCGTGTTCTCGGCCATTGGCCGGAAACAGAGCAGGGCGAACACCAACTGTTCCGTGTGGACATCATTGAAGTGGATGCCCATGCTGCCGAGGGCGAAGGCCTCCTGGATTTTCGCTTCGATGATCCCCGTGTCTTTCGGCGTGCGCACGACTGCGTCCACCATCTCCCAGGCCGCGAACTTGACGTACCGGGCCTTGCGTTCCATCGCCACTAGTTCCGGCCGGAGAGGCGCCTTTGCTGCCTGTGTCTCCCGCCGGGCCTGCTTCGCCTCCTTGGCGGCCTTCGCCCGTTCCGATTTGTGCTTCTCGGGATCCTCGATCATCGCCATGGACAGCTCGGCACGAGTACTGGCGACGTCCAGTTCGTTGCTCGCGATCTGGTTATCCAACAGCTCAAGGCGTGTGGTGTCGTAGGGCAGGCGCAGCTCATCCATCTTCCCGCTGACGCGGGACCGCCAGGACCCAGGGCTTTGGGTGGCCTTCTGCCTGCGTGTTTGCCACTCCCGCCCCTTCTCCATGCAGTCGGTCAGTCGTTGCTTGAGGTCCCCGTCCTCCTCAAGTGCTGCTCCCAGGTCAGCCAGGGCATCGAAGTTGACAAGTGCCAAGACCACCTTTTTCATTCCCTGCTGGTTGCGCCACTCGGCTTTGCATGAGAAGGAGGCACTCACAGTGCCCACCGAGAAGTCCATGGAACCTCCACTGAGTTGGTGGACGGGGTACTTCCCGGCAAGCTTGGTCACGGCCCGGGTGCTTCTGTGCGAGCGAAGAAACGAAAGATGCAAAAGCGCTACCGTCTTGCCCTCCGCATCATGCCAGCCCAGAGCGGCCGAGCCGGATTCCGGCTGCGTGCTTGTGTTCGCCCGCGTTACCCCGAGATCCGGGGCTGTCAGGGCCACCGGCTCCAGTAGTGCATCCAGCAGCTCTTCCAGGAGCGCATGTTCCCGCCGTCTCCCCTCGCGTTCCTTATTGAGGGGTGCCACTGCGTCCTGGAAGGCCTTTTGTGCCGCTGCGGCTTCCACCTCCAGTTCCTTCAGTTTTGCCTGCCGTTCCTCAGGGTTCTCGATTCCGGCGACCGCCAGCTTTCCCTGTGCTTCATCAAGCCGACTCTCACGGTCCGCCAGTTGCTGCTTGAGCCGTTCCATCTGCTCGGGGGTATACGGTCTTTGGCGTACGTGGGCCTTCACCTGGGCCACCCGTTCCCTGAGGCGCGCCTCCCGGGTGGCGCGGCGCCATCGCTTCTGCACATCCCCGTTCTCTCGCATGTATTCGGCGATCTGCCGGATCGTCTCCGCCGGGGCTTGGGGTTCGCGGGCCAAGCA
>JABGQJ010000129.1 GCA_018648945.1 Victivallales bacterium | reverse complement strand
CTGGACTGGCAGAGGCCGAAGCCCAACCCTGGCTCTACAGAGAACTTCCTCCCTTGGTTCGTGGCCCTGCCCCTCATTGCGTTCTCGCTGGTGGCCGAATGCCCTTGGCTGACCTTCCCACTGCTTGTGGTTGCCGCAGTGCTGCTGTGGCTGCTCCGCAGATGGCTTCGGCGACGACAGGAGAGCCGCCGCGCACGAGCTGTCGGGGGCTGAAACCAGCTCTGTTGATCACCGATCAGGTGGCCCCGGGGTCGGGATCGAGGATCGCGTCATAGTTGCGCAGGGCTTGTTGCACGGCCGGAACGGAGACGGCATGGACGTCGCCATCGTCCTGGGCCGCCAGGGCGGCGGCGATGCCGGCGGCTTCGCCGATGGCAAAGCCAGGGGCCATTCGGCGCAGGGACGAGTGGGCAGCGTGGTCCGAAGAGATCGGGCGGCCGGCCACGAGCAGGTTGCGGAAGCCCTCGGCAATCAGGCATCGGTAGGGGATGCCGTAGCTTTGCCGGAGGCCGTGGTATGTCCCCTTGCCTCCCTCTTGGCTGCCGTGGATGTCCACCGGGCAAGAGGCGCGAGCAATGGTGTCGGGGAAATCCATCCCGGCGCAGGCTTCCTCACCAGTCAGCGTATGGACGCCCCGCAGGCGGCGGCTTTCGCGGACCCCGAGGGCAGACGCGGTTTCGGAGATGTAGGCATTCTCGAAGCCGGGAACATGCTCGCGAACGATGGCGAGGATCTGCCAGGCCTCGCGGCGGCAGGCGATGGTGGCGTCGGTCAGACCGGCAGCATCGAGCACATTCGCGTGCTCCACTTCGGTGACGTTGAAGTAGGCAGCATCGGGCCGTGGATGCCAGAACAGCGCCAAGCCGCGATACCCCACCTTGTGTTCAGCATAGATGGCCCCGATCTGGTTGCGGTCCGGGCAGCGGGTGCGGTCGATGCCGCCAACTAGGAACATGAGACTCACGCCTTGGCCGCCCAGAACAAAGGGGGCGCCAGCCGCCGCCACCAGATCGGCATCCCCGGTGGCATCGACGACCACCTTGGCCCGAAGGTCGAAGTCTCCCTGCTTGGCGAATGCGTGTACGGCGCGGATGGTACCCTCGTCCATGGTCACGTCCCGAATCCAGGTGTGGTAGAGCAGTTGGACGCCCGCCTCGATGGCCGCGTTCTCCAACGCGAACTTGAGGGCCTCCGCATCGCAACTGGGGCCATAGTGAGCCATGGCGGTAGCGGCACCGGGGACTGCCGCCAGCTCCTCGAGCAGTTTCCTGCCGGTGCCGCCACAGTTGTAGTGGCCGCGAATTCCCCAGGTGGTGATTGGCTGGACCAGGCCGAGGGTTCCCATTCCGCCCAAGGCGGCATAGCGCTCTACCAAGAGGACGCGGGCACCATCCCGAGCCGCAGCGATGGCTGCCATGGTGCCTGCAATGCCACCGCCGGCGACGAGAACGTCATAGTCTTGGTCGTACGGGTCCATGGGAATCTCCTGGCGAGGGGGGGGCGACTCGGGGCGATACCATAGCTTCCTGGCGCGCTCGCGTTGAGTTATGGTGCCCTTCCGGTTACATTCCACGGTATGAAACCACGCCCTATCGATCCCGCGCTGCTTGCCCCCGAACGCTACCCCGCGACGCCATTTCCTGCCGAGGACTGGGCTTGGTTCGAGGCCGCCTGTGCGGAGTTCGAGGTCGCTGTCAGCGACGCGCAACGGATGGTTCTCGAGGGGCTCTACAGTCACTTGGTCGGGGTCAACGAATGGCTGAACCTGACCCGTCTGACTGGGGTCCGCGACTACCTGAAGTTCCATGTGCTCGACAGTCTGACCGCCTTGGAGACCGTGGCCGAGATGACCGAGCCGGGGGATTTCTGTCTGGACTTGGGCTCGGGAGGTGGCTACCCCGGCCTGCCCATGGCGACCTGGTTGCCCGACCGTCGCTGGCGACTGGTGGACAGCAGGCAGAAGAAGGTGGCCTTCATGCAATCGGCGCTGCCGCTCACTGGCTGCGCCGACGTGGAGGCGTGCGCCTTCCGCGGGCGGGAAGTGGCCCGTTTCCAGCCGGATCTTGCCGAGGCGTGCCGCCTGGTCCTCGCCCGTGCCGTCGGCCGGGCGGATTCCTTGCTGCCGGATCTTAAGGCGCTGCTGGCCATGAATGGCTTCGCTCTCCTGCTCAAGGGCCCCCGTTTCGAAGCCGACGAGCGGCAGGATCTGGAGAATGCGTGTCCCGCCTTTGGCCTGGAATTGGTCTGCGAGCAGACCGTGACGTTGGACCCGGACGACCCCGAGCGCTTCCTGGTGCTCCTGGCCAAGACAAGTGATCCCGACGCCAAACCGGTTCGCCGACGCCGTCGTCGCGCCGTACCGGAGTAGCGCCGCGATTGTATCGGACCGGCACACATGTATGGTTGCACCGTTGCTCAAGCGGATCGGCACCCGGTCCGGAGACGCGAGGTACACCTGATGACTCGTCAATTCCGCACGTGGGGTCTGTTGGCCCTGTTGTTCGCCAGCGTTGCACCTCTGCATGCCCAGAAGGCCCGTTGGGTGGAAACGAATTCCTGGGAAGGAAAGGGCAGTCGCCAAACGGAGATCTTCTTCGTGACGGCCGACCATTGGCGGGTGATCTACCGCCCCAAGGGAAGGGGGACGTTCCGGATGGTGCTGAACCGGGAGTCGGGGCACGAGCCGGTCGTGGTCAGCAGTCAAAAGGGCCCGGCGGTGTACGCCGGACGGCGCTCCTATCAAGCCCCGGGGCGGCGGTACCTTGACATTTCTTCCAGTGGCGCGGAGTGGAAGGTGGTCGTCGAGCAACTTCTGAACCCTCTGCAGGAATGGCGGCTCGTGCAATTGCTCAAGAAAGACCGTCCCCGACTGTCCCGCATCGCCACCTGGACTGGCGGCGAGGGCGAGGACGAGTTCGAGGTGCGGATTCCGCGCGGTAGCTGGAAACTGTTCACGAACGTGGTGGGGGACGGGCGGCTGGACGTGTCGGTCTCGCCGGTGGTCGGCGACGACGGAGAGATCCTTGCACTGGGTCAGCTTCCCGCCGGCGACGCGAGCAGTTGGGTCCATCGCAGCGGCACGTTCCGGGTCCGCACCCGGGCCACCGGGAAGTGCGAATGGAGACTGGACGTGTGCATCGCGAATTGAAGACGAGCCTCTATCGCGGCACGGCCCTCAGCGTTGCGGGTAGCGACAGCGGGGGCGGGGCCGGCATCCAGGCCGACCTGGCCGCGTTCGCCTATTTCCACGTCCATGGCACGACTGCGGTCACGGCCGTGACCGCGCAGAACCCCTTGGCAGTGACCGCAATCGAACCCATCTCGCCGGCCCTGGTGCGGGCTCAGATCGCAGCGGTGCGGGATGCTTTCGACGTGGGAGCGGTGAAAACCGGCATGCTGTTCGACGTGCCCATCATCGAGGCCGTGGCCGATGCTCTGAGCGACCTCGGCGACACGCCTCTGGTGGTCGATCCGGTGATGGTGGCCACCAGTGGTGCCCGGCTCCTGCGCAAGGAGGCGCAGGCGGCCCTGATCGAGCGCCTCCTGCCGCTGGCGACTCTGGTCACGCCCAACCTGCCGGAAGCCGAGATCCTGCTTGAGCGCGAGCTGGCCAGTGCGAGGGACGCCGGTGACGCGGCCCGCGAACTGGCCCGGCGCTATGGCACGGCGGTGGTCGTCAAAGGCGGGCATACCGACGATGAGGGGGCGGCTGATTTCCTGGCGACTGAAGACCGTGTCCTAGTCTTCCATGCGCCGAGAGTGAAGGCGGCCTCCACCCATGGCACGGGGTGTTCCCTCAGTAGCGCCACCGCGGCCGGTCTGGCGGCCGGGGACGAGCTGCCGGTGGCGTTCGCCCGGGCCAAGGCGTACGTTCTGGAGCGACTCCGCAACTGCTGGCAGGCGGGGCCCGGTACCGCCGTCATGTGTCCACCCGACCGCTTGGCGATGACGGACATCACCTGGGAGGCCCTTGCCCCATGACTGATACGAGACGCCCCGAGCACCGAGTCCGGATCCATCGGGACACACTGGTGGAGATGAACCGTGCGGTCTACGTGGCGCGCCGGAACAGCGCCTATGGTCGGGCCGTGCAGGTGTTGCGCGCCCTCGGCAAGGCCGAATCCCCCGAGCTGCGCGGGCGCCTCTACCGGGTGGCAGTGCGTCTCCTGGACGACGCCATTCGGGACACTCGGATGAGCCAGATCGCGCATGACACCCCGCTTGTTCTCTTCCTCAAACTTCTGCGCGAAGCGATCCAAACCGCGCAGGCTCTAATCGGCAACGAACTCCACATCGGGCGGGACTCGCCTGACCTGGCGCGGGCTCTGGGGCAAAGCTCCTCGACCCTGCGCCTGGCCCGCGCGTTCATCGAGAAGAGCGAAAACGACGTGCTGGAATCCATCACCGAGATGCTCGTATTCGGGCGGACCGTGGTCCGTCAGGATACGCGCGAACGACGAAGTCTGTTCAACGACGACGAGCGACGGCGATACCGCCTGAACACGCGCGAGTCGCGCCAGTTCTATGCGGAATTGGTGGAGCGCGAGGTCTATTCCGAGGGCAACGCGTGATGCCCGTGCCGATCACGGTGGTGGGGGAGGGGGCGCTGGCCTCCTTGCACCGGCGCGTCCTTGGCCAGCACGCTGCCTGCCGCATGCTGGCTGGGGAGTTGCCCGGTCGGGATGGCGTTGTGGACGTGTGCGGCCCTCCCGAGGTCTGCGCGGATGTTCTCGGGGTGTTGGTGCGCCAGCGGCTTCCCATGGCCTTGTCGCTGCCGACTCAGTGGTCCGACGAGGCCCTAGACCGGCTTCTCCAGGCGACCCGCAAGCGCCGTATTCCCGCCGTGGCCCTCGGCTCGCTGCGCGTGTTCCCGGCTGCCGCGAAGCTGAAGGAGATCGTCTCCAGCGACATCCTGGGAGCGCTGCACTCGGTTCGCCTGGTGCGTCGCGGCATGGATTTGAAACCGGCTACTGACGAACCGGATGCGCGCTTCGCCGCCTGGCGAGATGCGGATCTCTGCCGGTGGCTGGCCGGTGGCGCTGGCTGCGAGCTAGACATTCTGGTTGAGCACGAGATCGGCGATTGCGAACGAGAGGTGGTGGTGACGGCTGAGAATGGGCAGATCGAAGCCCGCTTCGCCGCTGGCCAGACCCCGGAACTGGCGGTCTGCCTGGGGGGGCATAGCCGCCCCCGCCGAGTTCCGGCTCTGGGCGCGGCAGCCGCCCATCTGTCGGAACTCCAGCTCCTGGTGGCCGCCCGTCAGTATGGGCGCCCATGGTTGCTGCTTCCCTCGCTGGGTGATGTGGTGGATGCGTGCGGCGGAGGGGGCTCTGCGCGTTGACTTTGCGGATCGGGCGGGTACCTTTGGAGGTTTGCCCCGCAACCCATCAACAGAGACACTCATATACGCCGTGGCCAACGCAGCTCCCGCTCCAGTCGCTCTCACCGCCCGTGATCTCCATATTCACCTGGCCGACATCCTGATCCTCGACCACGAGGATGTGGTTCTCCGGGAAGGGGAGCGGGTTGCCTTGGTGGGCCGTAACGGCACCGGCAAGTCCACCGTGCTCAAGGTGCTCAGTGGGGTGGAGACATTCTACACTGGGGAACTGACCCGGCGGCGCGGTCTGCGCGCAGCCTACTTGCCGCAGGAGGTGACTCTCGATCCCGACCGCACCGTCCGCGCGAGCATTCTGGACGGGGCGGCGGAGGTGTGCGAACTGCTCCGGCAGTACGAGGGGCACAGCGACCGGGATGCCAGGGCGACCGCGGCCCTGGAGGCCCGGATCGAGGTCCTGGGCGGGTGGTTGCTGGAACAGCGGCTGGCGGAGCTTTCCTCCGCCCTGCGGACGCCGCCCCCGGACCGGCTGGCCGGCACCCTGTCCGGTGGCGAAAAACGCCGGGTCGGCCTCTGCCGCACCTTGATCGGGCAACCGGATCTACTCCTGCTCGACGAGCCGACAAACCATCTGGATACCGAGACCATCGAGTGGTTGGAGACCTATCTCAATCGCTATCGCGGCACCTGCCTGATGGTCACCCATGACCGTTCGTTCCTCGACCGGGTCGCGACCCGCGTGCTCGAGTTGGCCAGCGGGCATCTTCACTCCTCGGCGGGCAACTACAGATCCTTCCTGAGGAACAAGGCCAAGCGCGAATCGGTCGCCGAACAGAACGAGGCGACCCGGCTAAGCTTCATCCGCCGGGAGATTGACTGGATTCGCCGTGGCCCGAAGGCCCGCACGACCAAGTCCCGCGACCGCATCCAGCGCTTTGAGAGCGCCGCCAACCAGAAGGCTCTGGAACGCGAGGGCGATGTGGACCTGGTGGTGCCGCCAGCTCCGCGCCTGGCCAACCGCGTGGTCGATATCGAGGATCTGAGCATTGCCCTCGGGGGCCGGTCGCTGATCCGGGACTTCAGCTTCAGCTTCGAAGCGGGGATGCGAATCGGGGTTGTGGGACGGAATGGCGCGGGCAAAACGACTCTGCTTCGTGCGATCCTTGGTGAGCTGCAGCCCGATGCCGGACGGATTGTCCCAGGGACGCGCACCAAGTTCAACTATGCCGATCAGCACCGTGTGGTGCTGGATGATGACAAAACCGTGTTCGAGGAAATCGGCGAGGGCAAGGATTTCGTGATGCTTGGCAGCCACAAGCTCTCGCTCTGGGCCTATCTGAAGCGCTTTCTGTTCGCCGACGAGGAGATTCAGACGTTGGTCGGCCAGCTCTCGGGTGGCGAACGGAGTCGCCTGGTACTGGCCAAGATCCTGCTGCGCGGCGGCAATTTCCTGATGCTGGACGAACCGACGAATGATCTGGACCTCTCCACCCTGCGGATCCTGGAGGAGGGCCTGGGCCAATTCACCGGCTGCGTGGTGGTGGTCAGCCACGACCGCTTCTTCCTGAACCGCGTATGCACGGGCATCCTCGGCTTTGACGAGGATGGCCGAGTACACTACCAGCCTGGCGACTATGATTACTATGCAGCCAAGCAGCTGGCGAGAGAGAGCACGTCTCCAGAGGCCGCCCCGGCACCGAAGAAGGCTGCGCCGGCCGATTCGAAGGCGCCGGTGCGCAAGCTCAAGTGGAAGGAGGAGCGCGAGTTGGAGGCCATGGAGGAGGCGATTCTGCAGGCCGAGGAAAATGTGGCGAGGCTGGAAGCGCTCTTCGCCAAGCCTGGCTTCTTCGCGGAGCACGGGCATGAGACCACCGGGTTGACCCAGGAACTGACCGATGCTCGGGACGAGGTGGTCCGGCTGTACGCGCGTTGGGAGGAACTGGAGGCAATTCGGGATGGTTCGTGAGCCATCCATGGCCGAGTCAGTGGCGAAGCAGCAAGGGGGGGCTACGTTTGCGTAGCCGGGCGGCCCCCTTGCGCCGCAGGCGATTGCCCGTTCCTCAATGGACCCCAGGGATTCCATGAACTCGTTCTCCGCCGCTTCATCAGAGCCTGCTGCCGAGGGAAATCTCGGCTGCATGGACCGCTACGAATTGCGCGAGCGTCTTGCCGAGGGATCGGCGGGAGTGCTCTATGCTGCATTGGACACGGTGGCGGGAAGTGCGGTTAGCCTCTTGCTCCTGCCTGCTCCCCTGGCGGCGGCTCCCGGTGCGCTGGACCAGTTGCGCGGGGAACTGGCTTCGGTGGCTCGGTTCCGCCATCCGGGAGTGGCCCATCTTCTGCACCTGACGCAGCTCTGGGAACTGGATCCCGCAGCCCGCGCAGAGACCGGGGCCGAACCCGGCGCGGCCGCCTTGGTGGCGGATCTGCCTACGGGGCCAACCCTCTGTGCATGGCGCCAGCAGTTCCCCCAGGGCAGAATCCCGGTGGACAAGGCTCTGGATGTGATCTGGGAACTTGCCGAGGCTTTGGATGCCTTGCACGGGGCCGACCTGGCCCACGGCGCATTGCATGCGGGGACCGTCCGCATGACGCTGCGCGGCCCGGTCATGCTCGGGGCCGCGCTGGACGCGTACGTGCACCAGGCCATGGCCCGGCTTGGCTTGGGTGCCGTTGATTCGGGAGACGAGTCCGGCGAGATGCATGGTGACCTGCTGGCCCTGGCCCAAGTCGCCGAGGAACTGCTCCCCGCTTCGTCAGACGCCCCCTGGCTTGGGGTCCTGGCGGGCGTGCGGGACTCCTCGGTCGCCCACGTTTCGGCTCGGCAGTTCGCCGGGGCCCTGCGTGAGAGCGCGGAAGCGGAGATCGGCACGATGGTGGCTTCGGCCCCCGACGAACGGGCTGCCGACGTCCTGTCCCCAGCGACGCCGGGGCCAGAACCCATGGCTGCTCCTGCCGCTGCGGTTCCCGATTCAGAGGGTTCCCTCGCTGGCGCTGCCAGCCAGGAGGGAGCATCCGCGCCCGTGTTGTTCGCGCCCCCCGCGCGGTCCCCCCGCGCCTCCCGGGTGCTCAACATCGCTCTTGTGTTCGCGGCGCTCGCGGTGGTGGCATTGATCGTGTTCGTGGTGCTCTCCCAGCGTCGTCCCCCTGTCCAGCCCCGGAACGAGTTGCCTTGGGAGCCGCTGAAGCAAGACAAACGACCCACCCCCACCTTTGCCTGGCGGGCCACCCTCCCGGCCATGGAGCCCGGTCAGCAGCTGCGTTTCCGCGCCTACGGCCAGACTCGGGTGCTGGCCATGGTGTTGACGGCCGACCGGCTGACCATCCAGGAGAAGACGGGGCGCGACGAGACCCGGGAACTGGTTGGCAAGGACGTGAGCAGCTGGTCTGCGGGCGATGTGTTGGCCGTGGTCAAAGGGCCGGACAGCCTGGCGGCCTACCGGAACGGCGAATGCCTCGTGATCGCGCCATGCCCTCTGGAGCGGTGGCGGCTGGTTCGCTGGGACCAGGTCGGGGGCTTGGTCCCTACCGGTCTGAGCTCCCAGAAGATCGGGCGCCTTGTCTTTGCCGATGACTTCATGCATGGCGAGAACGAGTTCGGCCCGTGGAAGCCCGAGTCGGGCGAGTGGACCATGCACGCGCTCCAGAACCCGATTCGCAGTGCCAATCCCTTCTCCTTCCTGGGCAAGGGCAGCAACGCGGCAGCCAGCGCCGGGCACTGGTTCTGGCGCAATTACCGGTTGACCTGTTCGGCCCATCCCCTCGCGGGAAGCGCCTTTGGCATGTCGTTCTGCCGTCAGGATGCCGAGAACACCTACGACCTGCGTTGGCGCAGCGTGGAGGGCGTGGCCACTCTGGAACTCAGCCGTGTGGCGGCCGGCCAGCGCCAGGCGCTGGCCAGCCGGGCGTTGCCCTTCCAGGCAAGCTCCTGGGTCAGCCTCGCGGCCAGCCAACTGGATGGCCTGCTGGTCGTGGCGGTGGATGGGCACGAGGTCTTCCGGGTCGCGGACAAGGCTCCCCTCCTAGGTGGCGGCGTGGCGCTCTGGACCGATGGCGGCCAGGGCACCGTGTTCGATGATGTGACGGTCGGCCCCGTGGACGACCTGGCCGTGACCCCGGCCACAGGTGGTCTCCTGCCAACCAGTCTCCTGCCCAGTGGCGAACTGGCCAGTGGCGAACTGGCCAGTACCGAGGCCGCGCCACAGTGCCTGCTCGGCGGTGTGTTGCTGGAGAACGCCACGGTGACCGTGACCGGGGACTTGGGCTCCCGGTCAGCCCCAGTTACTCTCTTTGCGCGCCAAAGCGGCCCGAAGGCCGTGCGTCTCCGCTTGGTGCCTGGCTCCCCCTGGCAAGCCGAGATCGTGGCGGTCGGGCCTGCTGGCGAGTCGGTGCTGACCAAGGAGGAGATTGCTCCGCCCCAGAGCACGGGCACGCTCGCTCTCACGGTCTTGCACCGGGAAGCGTGGGGGACGCTGGATGGGCGAGTCATTGCCCACGCGTCCAGGGTCCCCGTGTTGGGTCGCGGCCATGGCGGCGTGGAAGCCCCAGCCGACGCACCGTTCGCCCCAACCCAACTGGCCGTGTCTCCGGCCGTCGCGCTGGGCAACATCGACAACCGGGTGGAGACATTCACCCATGAACAGTCCATGCAGAACTGGAACAGCCCGGTCCTTGCCTGGACGCCTGACTACACCAGTTCCGTGCCTCTCTATTGGCACCGGTCCGATTTCTGGCGAGATGTTTCGGCAAGCGCCGATATGGCGGGACTGAGCAAACTGGATGAGGTGCAGACCTGGGGTATCGCCCTAGCCGAGGAAGGGATCGAAGATGGCAGTGCGGCGCGCCGTTGGGAGCTTTACCTGACCCCCAACACCCAGCCTTCCAAGGCGCGCGACCTGTATCTCCGGGCGCCGGGTTGCGAGCCGGAAAGCCTGCCCTCGAAAGGTACCGTGAAAAGCCTGTCGTTAGTGCGGCGCGGAAACCGCCTGCTGGCCAAGCGGAATGGGCGCGTGATCTGGCACGGCAGACTCCCAGAGGATACGGATGGTCTGATGCGAGTCGGGCGGATCGGGCGCGGCGCCACCAACGAATGGGCCCAGTCAGTCGAGATCCGGGCTGAAAGCCTGCGCACCTACGCCTTCAAGGACGCACCGGTCGACTGGCAGCCAGTGAGCGGCGAATGGAAAGTGACCAGCCGCTGGGAGTGCGATCCCCGGTGGTCGTTCTTCTCGGGCGTGCAGCGACAGAGCCCGGCCTGTCTCTGGAGCAAGCGGCAGCATGGCGACAACATCACGGTCGAGTTCTTCGTGGGGCCGAAAATGGACCGGTCTCGCGGCAAATGGTACGAGTACGCTGCCGACTTCAACGCCGTGATCTGTGCCGATGGGAAGGACATCTCTTCGGGCTACAGTTTCATGTTCGGAGGCTGGAACGACCGGGGCTCCCAGATCGTGCGGGGCCGTGAGATCGTGGCCGAGAACCGACGGATCGTGATCCCCAGGAAGAGCTCCACACATCGCCGCTGGTTCCACGTGAAGCTGCGCAAACGCGGCAAGCAACTGACGTTCTGGGTGGATGGTGCCCGCGTCGGCTCGGTGCGCGACGAGAAACCGCTCACCGGCAACCGGTTTGGGCTGTGGACCTGGGACAACGGGATCATGGTCGCGCAAGTCCGGGTCGCCACCGACGGCCAGATGGCCAGTGTTGGTATGGACTCGCCCCCGAACCCCCGTCCCAAAACTCCCTACGACAAGTGACTATGACCAGTTTTCGTTTTGTCTTCCCATGTCTTCTGATCCTGCTCATTGGCTGCGACCAACCCCAAGCGACCATAGTCAGCAACCCGCCCGCTGCTGTCTGGGATGGCGACGAGCTGCTTGGGCAGACGCCGCTGGCATTGCCGCCACCCGAGAAGGGTCTGGAGCTCACGCTGCGTGCGCCCGGCTACCAAGACGCCACCGTGACTGTGCCCAGCGGCACACAGAAGCAGGTGAAGGCCGACCTTGCGCCCGTGGGGGGCCATACGTTGACCTGCACCAGCACGCCCACCGGCGCGAGCGTGTTCCTCGATGGCGAACTGATGGGGGAGACGCCGTTGACCATCCGGGATCTAGACCGCGATGCGGTCGAGGTCACCTTCCGGAAGAAGAATCACGAGCAGGTGGCCCGCGCGGTGGGTTTCGGGACTGCAGCCACACAGAATCTCGTGGTCGTTTTGCCCAACCTCACCGAAAAGTACTACCGGCAACGTCTGCTCAATGAGCCGCAGGTGCTTCACCATTACTGCGATCTTGGGCACCACTATGTCCTGGCCCACGATTTCCAGAGCGCAGTGGATGTCTTTGCCAGGGGCGTCGATCTCGTGGTGCGCAACCCAAGCGCGCCGGACGCTTCGCGACTCTGGTCCGAGATCGACCGGCTGACCTCCGAGCAGTACGATTACGGCGATACCGTCACGGTTACCCGCGCCCGCAAGATCCTGGCCGACAGGTTGGGCCGACTGCTTAAGACCCACGGGGCCAAGTCACCCGTGGCACTCTACACGTCCTTCATCGCTGTGCTCGACACCCTGAACCAGCGGCAACGGGCCCGGGAGGTGTTCGGCGAGGCCTGGAAGCGCTACCCGAACGACCGCACTCTGCGGCGAGTCGCCAAACAGCGCCACTTTACTCTCCCCTGAACTCCGTTCATCGCCGGGAGCGACGAACCACCAAGACGCCAATCTCCGCTCCTGATCGCCGGGGTCAGGCTTTGCGGCCGACGAAGAGGTAGTAGGGCGCCCGGACAAAGGGCAGATAGGGAAGCTTGCCCCGGCGTTCCTCCAGGACCTCCTTCTCAAACAGGCGCTCCAGGAAAGGCAGATGGTCGGGGGAGAGCCAGACGTTGTCCCGGTCGAACCACAGGCGCCAGAACCAGCGCCCAAGCCAGCCCTGTCGTCGCCGCCCCGCAGCGGGGTGTTTGCGCGCCACATGGAAATCGACCACCGCGATCCGTCCGCCCGGCTTGAGCGCCCGGTGGGCGTTGAGGATGGCGGCATGCCAATCGGGGATCATGGTCAGCGAGTAGGAGAAAAGAACTACGTCCACCGGCTCGGGAGCCTGGTATGTGCAGGCATCGGCCTCGGCTGTGTGCACCTGCTTCCAGCCTCGCTCCTCAATGCGCCGTGCCGCTATCTGCAGGAGGGACGGGGAGAGGTCCACGAGGTGCACCGCCTTCTTGGTCGGCAGGGCCTTGGCCATGAAGTCGAGGTTGGCCCCCGTGCCTCCGCCCATGTCCAGCCAGACCTGTCCCGCGTCATGCGGCACGCGGTCGAGCAGTTCCTGCCGCCCGTGCAAGAGGCGCTTGCGGAACGCATCGTAGTCCTTGGCCTGGGCCGAGTAGAAGGACTCCAGCCGTTCGGCGTGGGTCTTGCCCCGAATGGGGGCCAGAGCCAGACGCCAGAGCACGCGCAAATCGCTTGTTGCGGACATGTCACCCCTCCTTGATCAGATCGGCGATGTGGAAGCAACCGTAGGTGTGCACGCGATCCCTGGCGTGCAGGTCGGCGGCAAGCTCGGGGTGGTAGCGCAGGAACCGGGGCAGGGGCTGCTCCCGGCCGTCCACGGTGACCGTCAAGCGATCCACGAAGGCCGTATCCAGCCCAGCGCCCCGCCAGATCGCCCGCGCTCCCGGTGCCGCACGGTCGAGAATCGCCTCCCATTCCCGGCGCAGCATGGCTTGCGCATGGGTGCTCAGCCAGTCCATGTGGTCCAGCAGAACGAACTTCGACACGGTGCCCTCATGGGACTCCAGGAAGTCGTGCACGGTCGAGGTGTGGACATGCACCCGTTCGGCCGCCCCGTTGCGGAGGGCCTCGTACCCCTCGCGTCGGAGATACGCCGGGCAGCATTCCGGGGTGTATTGGCCGCGCAGGTAAACCCGCCAGAAGTAGTTGTCCGCCAGCGGCAGTTCACCGAACACCGTGTCCAGGCACTCCTCGATGAACGCGGCCAGCCCGGCGCCGTAGTGAGCCCGGATCTGCTCGATCTGCGCGCGGGGCACGCCGAGGAGACACATGGCCGAATCCCGCTCGACCACCCACCGGACCCAGTTCTTCCAGAAGGCCGGGCGGACCCGTTGCCGGTAGATCCGCCGTTGCTCCTCGAGGGACGAGGCGTCCAGCATTTCATCCACAGCTTCGCGCAGGCCTTTCACCCGGTTGATGTAGCGGTTCGCGAACCAGGCAAAGAGCCCGGAAGTTCCCCGAAAATAGAGGGAGTTGCGACTGCCCCGGCCCCGGAAAAGGCCGATCGACCGGTCCCAAATGCGTTGCGCTGTTGGCGACAGGGCGGGCCGAAGACAGGCCTTGTACAGTTCCTGGAATCTGGGGTGATGCCCTTCGCCGAAGAACGCGAAGTAGTCCTCGTAGGCAAGGGTCTGCGCGCCGGCCAGCTTCAGCTCCAGCAGAGCATTCTGCCGGGGATTCATGTCCACGGCGTGGACCGTCCCGGCGCCAGCGAGGACATAGTCCAGCGCATTGCATCCCGCCGAAGTGATGACCAGGACCGTGTCCGCTTCCGTCAGCTCCAGCGCCACCCGGTCCAGACGGGGGTCCTCCCAACAGGCGTTGTAGATGAGATTGTGGCGATGGATTGCCCCGAATACCACGTTGCTGAACCAGACGGATGGTCTCATCTTCTTTCCTTTCTCGGCTGCCTGCGTATTCCGTGCAGCGGCAATGGTCTGGACGAACTGCTGTCGGCAGGAGCATTCCCCATACCATCGACGACACTGCCCCGGGTCGTGTTCGGACCATGTGAGCCTTGGTGCACCCAATGATCAGCGATGTACTTCATCTGTAGCCCCGCAATGGGCAAATCCACCTGCCGCGTTCCCCGCAGCGTGGACCGGGGCCTCTCGGCGCCGGACCTGCGCTTGCGAGCGCGCGACAGCAGGAGCCATCGGCAAGGTGCGATCCGCTG
>JABGQJ010001289.1 GCA_018648945.1 Victivallales bacterium | reverse complement strand
AGGGTACTGGGGTTTCCCAGGCGGCGGCCGAGCGTGGCATGAAGGTCTCGATGCACGCGGTGAACCACTGGGAGAGGGCTATCGAGACGCATGCCCACAACCATCCGGAGGCGCGGCATTACTGCACCGGGGTGGATGCGCTGGACCCGTGCGAGACGATTCGCGGGGGTCGGGTGGACTTGCTCTGGGCGAGCCCGGAGTGCACGCACCATAGCGATGCGCGGGGCGGGAGACCGAGGAGCAACCAAAGTCGCGCCTCGGCGTGGTGCATTCTCAAGTGGCTGGTCGACCTGTACGTCCCGCGCGTGATCATTGAGAATGTGGCGGCCTTCCTGAAGTGGGGCCCGCTGGATGAGAACGGGAAGCGGATCAAGGAGCGGGAAGGGGAGATCTTCAAGGCATGGGTCGGGGCGCTGCGGAGCCTGGGATACCGGGTGGACTGGCGGATTCTCAATGCGGCGGACTATGGCGCGCCGCAGAGCCGGGAACGGCTCTTCATCCAGGCGGTGCGGGACACGAGGCGCATTGTCTGGCCTTCGCCTTCCCATGCGGAGATCCCGAAGGGGCAGCGTCTGCCCTGGCTGGGCGCGCGGGAGGTGATCGACTGGAGTGATCCCGGACGGTCGATCTTCGGCCGGAAGAAGCCGCTTTGCGCGAACACGATGCGGCGGATCGAGGAAGGGATCCGGCGCTACTGGGGGGAGTGGGCGGAGCCGTTCCTGGTGATTCTGAAGGGGCAGAGCACGGTTCGCCGCATCGGGAGCCCGGTACCGACGGTGACATGCGGTGGATCGAGCGTAGGTGTGGTGTCTCCCTTCCTGACCCAGGGCGAGCACGGGATGCGGATCCACTCGGTGGACCGGCCGTTGCCGACGATCACGACGAGCGGGCGCAACTTCGGGGTGGTTTCTCCCTTCGTGACTGCGTACCATGGCGGGCGGGATGCGGGGGACCGGGTGTCTTCCGGGGACCGGCCGTTGCCGACGGTGGACTGCAGCAATCGATTCGGGCTGGTCTCGCCGCTGATCCTGCATCAGATGCGGCCGGGGGCGACGCGCACGGTGGACCAACCATTGCCGACGGTCCTGGCGCAGTCGGGCCATGCGTTGGTGATGCCGTATTACCGGACGGGCGTGGCGAAGCCGGTGGGGCGGCCGCTGGACACGGTGAGCTGCACGGATCGGTTCGCCCTGGTCCAGGGGATGCCGCTGACGCTGGATATCTGCCTCCGGATGTTCCGGCCGCCCGAGCTGGCGGGGGCGCAGGGGTTCCCGGACGGGTACTGGTTCTCGGGCAACCAGGGCGACCAGGTGAGGCAGATCGGCAATGCGGTTCCGTGCCCGGTGGCGCGGGCGATCGCGGCTGCGGCTTTTGACGATGACAACAGGTCGCTCTCGGCGGCTGACTAACAACAAGGAGTAGACGATGGCGATTGTGAGTGATGTACGGCAGGTGACGTTGGTGGAGGCGATTGGCCTCTTCCAGGAATACGCGGGGCTGA
>JABGQJ010001288.1 GCA_018648945.1 Victivallales bacterium | reverse complement strand
CTCGCCCCCCTCTGCTTCATCTGGCTTCCCTGCCGTACCTTCCAGCCCTCCGAGAAGTTCCTCGGGAAGCGTGTTCTTACTCCCGGCTTCATCCGCTCCGCCCACGCCGCCGGTTGCGTGGTCATTCCCTGGACCATCAATCGCCCGGAGGATCTGCAACGCCTGCTCGACTGGCAAGTCGATGGCATCATCACCGACTACCCGGAGCGATTGCGGGAGCTCTTGGACAGGAAGAAGCAGGGCCCGGTGAATGACTGAAGCGGATGTCAGAACGCTTGTCGAGCAACACGACCTTGGTGCACTCCACGCTGCCCACGAGTTCGACACTCCCGGTCGTCCATGGAGGATCACCACTGACACGGGCGACTACATGGTCAGACAGCGCCTCCTGAGCGGTGATCCGGGTGAGCTGGAGTTCGAGCACTGCCTGGCGGCATGGCTCGACGCGCGTGGATTCCATGTGCCCGTGCCCGTACCCATGCATGATGGACAGACTTGGTCCGCAGTGGATGGGGAGTTGCTCGCGATTCACCATTTCTTGCCCGGCCTGCACTTTGTGGAAGGCAACGCCGTGCAGGCACGCAATGCGGGTGCTGCGCTGGCCACGTTCCACAAGCTCACCGGCGACTTCCCGGGAGGCAAGGCCAGGAGGCCGCCAGAGCACTTCCGTTCGCTGGAGCGGAACATCGCGGTTGTTGTGGAGGCATACGGGGACCGGGAGGAGGTCTCGTCTCTGGTCGCGGATTCTAGGGAACTTGATGCACAGCTTCCCTGTTCCCTTCCCCACGCCCTGCTGCACAATGACTTCCACCCCGGCAATGTGCTCTTCACCCGCGATGAGTTCGCTGCGGTACTGGAGCTCGACTTCTGCTTCTGGGGCCCGCGACTGAGCGACATCGCCAAGGGCCTTCTCGCCTTCGCCTTCTCCTTCGACGAGAAGCCGGGCGAGATGGCCATCGCGAAGTTCAGCACACAGTGCGCGCGCTCCTGGCTTGACGGGTATAGCGACCATTTCCCTCTTGAGGCCACAGAGCTCCTGCTGTTGCCAGTTGCCTTGCGCCACAGGACCCGGGCCGATGCTCTGTTCCATCTGCGCGACGTGGGGGAGCAGGTAGGGAAGTGGGTCGAGCACGAATGGGACTACGCCGCTCAGCAAGTCACGCTCGTAGACGCCCATTCCCAGGCCTTGGTCGGTGCAGCGTTCTAGCTCGAGGCGGATGCTGCATTCCGTCCGGCAACGCTCCTGTATGTGGGAGGGGCATCGTGTGCCGCGATCCCGGTCCCAGGCCCTCCCATCCATTCTGGCCTGGCATTCGCACATCATCTGCCATCCCCTGCTCCCCCCCTTCGGCAGTCGCGGCATACGGCGCCCCACATTGGAGGAAGGCAATGCCGGGGACTTGCCCCGGGCGGGATGACAACTGGAACGCATCATAGGCAGTTGGCAGACAGCCTCAGATGTCTCCCACATTCCTAGGCAGTTGGGGAGTCGCGGCACACGGTGCCCCTCCCACAT
>JABGQJ010001287.1 GCA_018648945.1 Victivallales bacterium | reverse complement strand
CGTGCAATCTCTCGCTGGTGCTGGTGAACGCCGGCTTCCCTGTGCCGGTGTCGTGGAGCTACGGGAATCTCGACCGCGTGCCACGACCGCCCGCGCCCGACAGCGACGCCTTGCTCGCCGCCATGGCGACCGGTGACTTCGCCGGCATCGCCAGTGGTGTCTACAACGCGCTCGAATATGCCGTTCGCGACAAATTCCCCCTCGTGGGCATGCTCAGAGAAGCCATGCTCGCGGCTGGCTGCGCCACCGTCGCGGCTTCCGGCAGCGGGCCCACCCTCTTCGGCCTCGTTGAGGGCGACCCCGAGCCCATGGCGGCAACGGTGCGGGCCGAATACGGCGACGACCTCTGGGTCCAGGTGTCCGGACAGGAGGCCCGCACCCCCATCTGGGACGGCAACCGCTACTACCTGATGAACCTGCGCTCCGAACTCGATGCCCCCGGCGAGTGGTTCCTCGATTACCGGACTGGCCGTCTGTCCTACCGTCCCCGGGCCGGCGAGAGCCCGGAGCAATCGGCCATCGTGGCGCCCCGTCTGACCCGCCTCGTCGAGCTGGTCGCACCGTCGGACGGAGAGAAACGGGTGGAGCATGTCACCTTCCGGGGCCTGGAGTTCCGCCATACCGACGCCACGCGGGACCATCCCGCCTGGCGCTCCACCGAAGACTGCGCCATCCTCCTGGGAAACGCCTGGCACTGCGTCATCCGCGACTGCCGCTTCACCAATATCGGTGGCTACGCCATCCGCCTCAGCCTCGATTCCTGCCTGAACCGCGTGGTCGGCAACGAGATCGCCGAGGCCGGGGCAGGCGGCATCCTCCTGCGCGGTCCCTGGGTCGGCTGGGGGCAGAACACCCTCTCTCCCGAGCCATCCGCCAGCGTGCTGTCGCCGCTCGGCAATCTCATCGACCACAACCACGTCCACCACTGCGGGCGGATCAAGAAGTACGTCGCCGGCATCCATGTCGAAACGCGTCCCAAGGCCCTCGCCTACGCCCCCGGTAACGTCTACCGCCACAACCATATCCACCACCTGCCCCGCAACGGGATATTCGGCTTCCGCAACCTCGGCGGCTATGTAGTCGAGCAGAACCATATTCACGATGTGCTGCAGGAAAGCGACGACGGCGGGCTCATCCACTTCTGCACCAATGCCATCAACGGCACCGCCCCAGCCCTCATCCGCCGCAACTTGCTCCACGAGGTCACTGCCTTCCGCCAAGACGACGTCTGGCTGGGGCGTACCGGGCTCGCCGCCGCCGCCAACGGGCACGGGGTCTACCTCGATGGCTACACCAGCTACGTGACCGTGGAGCAGAACGTCATCCGCAACACTCGCAAGGGCTGCGTCTTCATCCACGACGGGCAAAACAACACCATCCGCAACAACATCCTCCTCGACGACCGCAAGCGGCAGTTCTGGCAGACCAAGTCATGGAACAACCGCTGGGAGCGCAACGTCGTCAGTTGGTCCGGCGAAACCCCTCTCCTCGCCGCTTTCTCCGGTATTGACGAGAA
>JABGQJ010001286.1 GCA_018648945.1 Victivallales bacterium | reverse complement strand
AAGTTGCCCGTGTAGAAACCATACTCCACAAAGTAGGGCGCCGGGCAGACCACCTCGTCGCCCGGCTCCAGAACGGCGCGGAAGAAGGCATTCAGAGCGCCGGCCGCGCCGCAGGTGATGATCACTTGGTCGCCAGTCAGGTCGCACTCCTGTTCCTTGGCCAGTTCCGCAGCCAGTTTGGCCCGCACATTGGGGTAGCCCCCATTGGGCATGTAGCCCAGGGCAAGCGGCTGGTCGAGCGTGCCAGCGATCTCGATCAGGGCCTCGGCCACGGCGGCAGGAGGCGGCAGATCGGGGTTGCCCAGGCTGAAGTCGTAGACGTTATCCGCGCCGAACTTCCCTTTCAGTTCGATGCCTGTCTCGAACATCCGGCGAATCCAGGAGGATTTTTCAATCGCCCCGGCGATCTGCTGAGAAAGAACCTGCATGTTGGTCTCCAAAAAGGGGTGAGGTTAGCCCGAATCCCCAATACCATACCATGCCGTCCCCAGCCTGCCGGGGAGGAACCCGAAAATGGCTGCGGCCCGCCTACCCGGCGAACAGGGGCGCAATGAGATCCTGAGGGCAGACTGCCGCGCCCTTCGCCTCGGCCTCGTAGCCTGCCAGCGAGATGGCGAGGCTGCGGACGCCTTCGTCGTAGGGGACCAGCGACGGTCGACCATCACGGACGGCATCGAGGAAGTCGTAAAGCACGTAGCTGACCCAGTTGTCGCCCGCCTTCATCTCGCCGGATTCCTCACCAGACCAGCGGACATCGCCACCGTCGATGGTCACGATCAGTCCCTCGGCGACGATGCGGAAACCGCAGTCCCAGGCGGTGCCGGGGACCATGCTGCAACTGAGTGTGCCAAGCGCGCCACAGGCGTATTCCATGATGAGCGCACAGGTATCCGGGATGGTAAACCCATCGGCCGCCCAAAGCAGGCCGTTGGTGGGGGGAGTGTCGGGGTTGGGCGTCCAGTCGCGCACGCGGGCCGTGCGGGCGCGAACCGATACCACGTCGCCCACGAGGAACCGCCCGAGGTCCAGCATATGGGTCGATTGCTCAACCAGCTGACCGCCGGAGCGGGTGACGTCTGGCCACCACTCGCGAGCGGGCAAGCCAGGCATGTAGAAATGCTGCTGAACCATCGCGATGGGGCGATCCGTCAGCAGTTCCTTGGCATGCCGGATGGCCTCGCTGAAGCGATACATGTAGCCGACCTGGGTGGTGATGCCTGCCGCGTCCACGGCCTTCTTCACGCGGGCAGCGCGGGCCACATCCACGGCAACGGGCTTCTCCACAAAGAACGGGATGCCGCGCGCCGCTGCCTCTTCCTCGATCCGACCGTGCGCATCGGGCGAGGTGCAGATCACGATGGCATCCGGCTTCTGGGCTTCGTATAGGGCCACGCAGTCATCGTAGGGGAGACCCCCAACCTTGTCAGCCGCCGCTTGGGCACGCTCGGGCACGATATCTGCATGTCCGACGATCTGCACATCATCACGCAGGGCTGCGTTGCCGAGGTGTCTTTGGGC
>JABGQJ010001285.1 GCA_018648945.1 Victivallales bacterium | reverse complement strand
GAAACCTACGGGAACGACCGCGTGCAGGCGGATGCGGACATGTTCAACATCTACGCGAAGGAGTTCGCCGAAGCCGGGGCACACATCGTGTTTGTGGCCTATCCCTACAGCGCCTCCTATCTGAACGAGAGCTTTGTCCGGCAACGGCTGGGTATGCCCGACACGGTGGCTGGTCGAGCGCGGGCCCGCGGGCTGGTCGAGGGCATGCTCGGCTGGATGAACGGTATCAACGCCAAGCTCGCGCCGGGCGTGCGCATGTGCATCCGGGAAGCGCCACGGGCGAACATGTTCCAGTTCTACGCGGGCTACCCAGGCCGCCCGATGTGGGTCTATTGGGAACTCACGCACTACCGCAACAGCATCTACCCCATCGTGTCCACCAACGTCCGCTGCATGGGCGCTGGTTACAGCCCGGATCGACCGCTGGACGACATCCTGTGGGCCAATGACATCGACTACCTGTGGTTCAGCGAACCGCTCCGCGTGGCCGCCTGCGAGTATGCCTGGAACACCCGTTTCCCGGGCAGCAAGCCCTACGATCCTGCCTATATGAGTGGCGGCGAACCCGAGGTGGACGACCAAGAGGATCTGGACATCGTGGCCGAGCGCGCCGCAGTGGGGCTATGGGGCGCGGAAGCGGGCGAACTCATGCAGACCGTGCTGGCCAGTCATCTGAGCTGGCGGGTAGCCGTGGACCCCGAGAAGATGACCAAGCGCCTGCCGACCGGGACCATGCCCCGCCTCATCCGCAAGAATCACCGGGCCGTGCGGCAATCCGGCGAGGCCATGGACCGGCTGTGGGCGGGGGTCAAGCAAGCCAAAGCAGCGCAGCGGAATCCCATGGACCGCTTCTCGTATCCCTTCTTCGTGCAGTTCTACGCCATGAGCAAAGCCGCGAGGATCTACGCGGATGTGCATCTGCGCGAACTCCAGGCGCGGGAAGCAATCAAGACCGGCAACATGCCGCAGGCAGTACAGGAGATCGCCCTAGCCCGCCAGGAACTCGTTGCCAATCAGGTCGCCTACGAGAAGGCCATGGCGGAACTGGCCGGAGAACCTTGGGTGATCCGTTACGAGGCATTGCCCAAGGCCTGGCAGACCCGGCGGCTTGAGGCCAAGCTGCTGCACCCGGACGTCGCCGCGCTGAGCAAGCGGCTGGACGAGTTGGCGCAGAGCAAGGACAAGCTCTACGAGCAGTACAACATCCCGGACTGGTTCAGGAAGGAATTCGCCAAACACAGCCTGACCGCGATCAAGACCGCCGCTCCCATCCAGCTCGACGGCGAGCTGACCGAGCCCGCCTGGGGTAACGCTCCGCCAGTTGACCAGTTTGTCGGCCATCGTCAGTTCAAGGTCATGGCCACGCCCTGCGAGGCGCGGCTGCTCTACGATGCCAAGCACCTCTATCTCGGGGCTCGGCTGGTGCAGCCACTGATCGGTGCCATCAAGGAGCCCCCCCACGCCATCGACTCCTATGTCGCCACCGAACAGGTCGAGTTCCTGCTCGTGACCGGCGAAG
>JABGQJ010001284.1 GCA_018648945.1 Victivallales bacterium | reverse complement strand
CGGCTCTCGGTGGTCTTTGAGGTCCCCGAGTGGAACACCCGGAACTACTTGGCGCTGAGCACCAAAAGCCGGGATAAGCTGGATGTGGAGATGTACTTCGACGACATCCACGTCACCCCCGCCGAGACCCCCGCTTCCCAGGCCCCCGTCGTTCTGCGGCTCGATCCCGGACAGGCGACTCTCACAGGCAAGGCCAAGTCGGCAGCGAACCCCAACTTCCTGGGCGAGCCCTGCATCCAGGGCCCTGGCTCGGCAAGCTGGGCATTGCCCGACGTGCCGGCGGGTACGTACCTGCTCTGGGCCCGGCTGGATGCGGACACGGAGATTGGCGAGGTCAAGGCCAATCAGGCGGCAGTGGCGAAGGGCATCCGGGGCAAGGTGATCAACTGGTGTGCATTGGGCCAGATCCGCCATCCTGGTGGCCCTCTTCGCCTCCAACTGGACGGCCTCAACGCCCAATCGCGCGTCGGACGTCTGGTCCTCACCAACGTTCCCAGCGAAGCGCCTACGGAGTAGCTCCCCGTGCGCTGGAGTGTGGCAGCAGAAGTTTCATGAACGGATTGGGTTGGCAGTAAGGAGGACGACAAGATGAGAACCGGAACGAGATTGGTGTGGTCCGTGGTCGCAGTCCTCATGGTCCTGGCGTCCCTCACTCGGGCTGAGCCTGTCGTGATTGGCGGCGTCTCCTACGACTACGTGGACCCGGGCGAGCCGTTTACCCAGCGTGCCGAGCCCGTGCCCTCCTGGGAATTGCCGAAGCCGAGCCGGGCTGAACGGGCAGCGGGCTTCATGCTGTACGTGACGAGCGATCCCGGCGAGGTCAGGCCGGATGGACGGCCCAAAGCCTCGCAGAGGCGGCGAGCGCTGCACACCTTCCTGGCAAAGGGCGAAGACGAACCCCTCTGCTTCGCCATCTATGCCCTCGATGACATCAGTGGCCTAATGGTCGAGGCGGATACTACCACGAGCGGCTGCGAAACGGATGTGCGGTATATGCACTTCTGGCCCCAACGGACCGGCTGGCGTTCGCGTCAATGGTATATGACCCCGGAATTGCTGCTGCCCTGTGCCGACGGCTCCCGGTCCGTGCCTGTTTCGCGCGGCGTGCTCAAGGAGCAACCGTTCGATGTGCCCGCTGGCCAGACCGCCGCGTTTTGGCTCACGCTGAGCAGCAAGGCCGATGCCCAAGCGGGCGTGCACAATGACCGGATCGTGATCCGGGCCGCGGGACGCCCCCCGCTGGTAGTGCCGCACAAGACCGAGATCCTGCCGCTCCAGCTGACTCGGCCCCCGCAGCGCTCGTGGCTGCTCTACGCGGATGTGGCCCGTTGGCAGAAGATGGGCGACGAGCAAGTGATGGCCGAACTGCGGGACTTCGCACGCCACGGCATGAACGGGCTCGTGGAGCTCCCCTTGGGAAAGGCCGACCTGAGTGGCCTCAAAAAGGGGAAGGTGACCTATGACGCCACTCCGTTCCGGAAGCTGGCGACCATGTGCGAGACCGCCGGCCTGGCCGGCCCCCACGTG
>JABGQJ010001283.1 GCA_018648945.1 Victivallales bacterium | reverse complement strand
AAGTTCGTCTCTAACTCCGGTCGTGTTGTCACGGATCAGAAGAGCTGGATCTTCTACTACAAGGCATTCCTCCGCAAGGGCTCGCTGCCGGTTGGGTTCGAGGTCAAGTGGTCCGCCGTCTCGTTGGCGACCGACGAGTACCGGCCCAAGCCGGTGACCGACAAGACGCGGGAGAGCGCGACCACGCTGGTGCAGGGCATGGCGAACGCCAAGCACGTGCTCCGTCTGGAACCCATCGGCGACAATCCCGTGAAGCTGAGCGGCTTCCGCGTCTATCGCCCCCTCGTCAAGTAGTCGCTGGCACTCTGGCACGAGGACTCGACGGCTCCGGAACGGTTCTCTTGCCTCCATCTCCCCTCTTACATACGATATCAGAAGGCTCGGTTACGGACTATAGTGACCTTGGGTCCTGAGTGCTCCGGTCATTGCCCCACGGACAGCATCCGACTACGCTCTGGTGCTCCGCAAACAAAGGACGAACCAGCGATGAAGAAGCGACTGATTGCGTTGATCGGCGGCATGTGGGCAGCGCGGAACGTGCTGGTGCTGCTGGCCCTGTCGTTCATGCTTGCCGGATGTGTGAGGGTCCACCGTCGCCGCCCCCATGGCAAAGTCATTACCCCTGTTCCGCCGCCGGTCGTGGTCGTCGCACCTCCTCGGCCACGGGTCGTGGTCGTCGCGCCTGCTCTGCCGCGGGTCGTGGTGTTGGGGGCAGAACCCTACTACGTCCATGGCGGGTTCCACTATCACTATCGAGGTAACCGATGGTACTACTCGCAGTCAAGGACGGGGCCGTGGGTGGCTCTGCCTAGAGATCGCTATCCTAGACAGCTCAGGTACCACCGCGACCACCCCGGCCGGCACGGGAAGCCCCCCAAGAAGCACAAGGGGAAGCCGCCTAGGCGCTGGGGCTGGAGAAGATAGTCTCCCCCAAGGATCCTCCCCATGAGATTCCCCTCGCTGCGACTCACGGAACTGTTTGCCAGCCTGATCTTGGCCATCTGCATCGGCGCCGCCGACAAGCCAGTTCCCCTCCTGAATCTACGTACGGCACACAAGGGGAATGTCAGGATCGATACGGCGCTGCTCAATCAGGCACCACAGAGCGCCGCGGTCAAGGCCTTCTTTGCCGTCGCTCGTCGGGAGTTCGGCGCGCATCCCAAGGCGACCTTCGCGGAACTGCCCGCCATCCGCGAGGCAGCTGAGAAGCACGGCATCGCGCTTCTCGGCGGGCCCATGCTCGGTGCTGTGTCTCACGACGGCGCGCGCGTCTGGGTGCGTACGGTCAGACCGGCGCGGGTTGTCGTGACGGTGCGGGTGGCAGGTGAAGAGCGCCGCTTCGGGCCCGTCGCCAGTACCGTGGCGAGCGATCTGACGGCTGTCGTGCCCCTGCGCGGGCTGGCACCGGGTACCCGCCATCCCTATCGCGTGCTGGTCGACGACCACCCCATTCCCATGCCTGCAGGCGCCGCCATCGCGACCCTTCCCACTCCTGATGCGGGCACTAGGATGACCCTTGCGTTCGGGGCCGATTTCCACAAAACGGGCCTCTG
>JABGQJ010001282.1 GCA_018648945.1 Victivallales bacterium | reverse complement strand
TGCCCCAGCTTGAGAATCTTGCACTTCGTGTTGCCGTTGGACGCAAAGCCAAGGAAGTACCCGTCCCTGAACGTCTCGCCCTTGCTGCCCACGAACGCGCTCAGATCGCTGGGCGTCTTCGAACGAGCCCGGTACTCGATTCGCAGGGGCGGCTTTATCGCCTTGGCCAATCCCAGGAAGCTGGTCTCGGAGCATGTCAGGACGCCGCTCTTCACTTGCCAACGCCCCTGCAAGGACTGCCATTCAGACCCAATCTTGCCAGTGGAGAACTCGTCCGCTTGGACCAGCCGCCAAGGCACACCAACCGTCCCGACCATCGTCCCCGACTTGGCCGCCTCAAGCTCCTGCTCGCGTCTTCTCTCTTCCTCCCGACAACGAGTTTCGGCAAGGGCGGCCTGTTCGCGCAGGGCCTCGTATTCTGCCAGAAGCTCCTCGTCGTTCAGGCAACGGGACCAGATCTTCACCTCGTCGATCAAGCCGACGAAGTTGCCGGATTCCCTGGGCTTGGCGTTCGGGCCGCCCCAGGCCTCGAAACCGATGGTCAGCGGCTGGGAGTTGTCAACCAGAGGCTCATCAACCGCTTTGTCGGCGATCAGTTTGCCGTCGTAGAACACGCGAACGCGCCTGCCCTCCTCGCAGGTGGCGGCCACATGATGCCACCCACTCTTGAGCACGGGCTTGGAGTAGAGATTGTAGGCCCATTTGCCGGATGTCCCGGTACCCTCGAAACAGACCGTACCGTTCCGGATCGCCATCACGAATGCGCTGGCCGAACCCGTACGGCGCTTGGCCACGACCCCCCAACGCCCTTTGATCTGATCCGGCCGGACCCACGCGGAAAGGGTCGTGTTCGGGAAGCGGATCATGGCGCGGTCTGCCACCATCAGGTAGCCCTTGCCGCCGAAGCGACCTGCCTGCCCAGCGACTCCTGGCTCGGCCAGCACTTCTCCTCCCTTTTGGGTCGCCACGAACTTGTGTCCCGAGGCATCCAGGAAGTAGCGACCATGCTGCTCGTCGAAGCTCTGGTGGTAGATGGGGCCTTGGCAGTCCAGCAGCTCCTGCCGCTGTGCCATGCGTTTGGCCTTCTCCTTCTCTGGGTCATGCCGCTCCGACTCCACGTTCTCGAACCGGTTCTCGCGGACCAGCACACCGACGCAGCCCTGATCGATCTGCATGCCGACTGAGGCGTTCCGCACGGTATTGTGCTCCACCACCACATCCCGGACGCCGGGTCGTTCCTTGTCGATTCCACGAAGGCGGATCACGCTGTTGTTCGCCAGCACGTTGCCTCGATGCACGGAGCAGTAGGCCAGGGGTGCCGTATTGTCGCCTCGCTGGAGACCGTACGTACCCAAGAATGACGGACCGGAGTTGGTGGCATTATTGGGGCCGAACCGGTAGCAGTTGCCGTCCAGAATTCGATTGCCGAGGAACTGGCAGTACCACGACGGTTGGTACTGGTGGTACCAGCGCCCGGAGTTGTAGAACCCGCCCGCCCGCGTAGAGGTGTTGCCCGCGGCCACATGGCCAATGCTGGTACCGTAATACTGCAAC
>JABGQJ010001281.1 GCA_018648945.1 Victivallales bacterium | reverse complement strand
AGTACCAGATTATGGGCGAAACTGCGGTAGGTCATGGGCTTGTCCGGATGGTCCCAGAGGTAACCCAGGTCCGAGAGAAGCTCCTTGCCATCCTGCCAGAGGTATAGGTCCAGGCTGTCGTAGTGGTGGTGACCGCCCCAGTTGGAGGCATTCAGCACCACCGTGCCCTGCCGGCCATTGGCCCCGCGCCGAAGATAGCCTTGGGCGAGGTAGGGGAACACCACGTCGGGGAGGGTGAAGGGGGGAGTCTTCTGCTCCAGCGCGGCTGTGTCGCGGTAGAACAACGCAAAACTGGCGGCTCGCCCACTCGGGGTTGCCCCAGCGGTCTCCTTGAGGAACGCCAGATGCTGCGGTGTGGGGTAGGCGAGGGCGACCAGTTCGGCATAGTCGGAACTGATCGATGTGGTCACGTAGCTGTCGGCCAGCGCGGGGAACCGCCGGTTGCCCTGGAGTTTCCAGTACAGCCCCTGCCAGCAGGTGCCATACACTGTGTCCCGGCAGACGTTGAAGTTCTTCAGGCGCTTCCCTTTGGGCCCTTTGTATCCCGCGGGTTCGGTGTAGTCGCGGAACGCTTCCGCGAAGGCGCGGATGCCGCCCATGGTCATCATGGCATAGGCGGCGGATTCGCTGGTGCCGCCATCGGGCAGGAACCAGTCGTCCACCGTGCGCACGAACCCGTCCAGGCCGAACCGGACCAGCCCCGGATGCCCGACCACCAAGCCCACGATGGCGGCACCGGCGCGGTTGCCGACGCTCTTGTTGTTGATACTCCGGTCGCAGGCGGCCAGGTAGGTGCTCTCCAATAGGACGTCCCGCTCAATCAGCACGCGTTCCTTGGCGGAGAAGACGGGCTTGCCGTCCGCCTTGGCTTCGCACATCAAGTCGTAGGCCACGGCCACGCGGATCACCCAGCCCCCGTCCATGCCCGAACTGCCCACGCGACTGGCGGACCAGTACCCGGTGTGGATCTGGCGGTCGGGCTTGTTCGGTGGGCAAAGGAGCTCGTCGTTGGGCAGTCTCTTGATACGTTCGGCGGCCACATGGGGATCGCAGTCGGCATATTCATTGTAGCCGTAGCCCGCGCGCACTAGCCACTTTGGGAACACCTTGGCAAGACGCAGGTAGATGGGGCGGGCAGCTTGGGCGTACTTGGGGTCGCCGGTGAGAGCATAGGCTTTGCCGAGGCCCAGAAGCACGCTGCTCACGTGGATGACCTTCTTGGCCCGGGTGATGCCTGCCGGGCTGGAGCGGGCCTTCTTGTAGCTGAAGCAGACGAAGGTGTCGCCGTCGATGAACGTGAACTCCTGCCGCGGATCCCAGGTGCCACGAACGCTGATGCTCTCGGGGTACTTCTCGTTGGGGTAGACGGTCTGGCAGGCCTTGCATTTGAGTTCGTTGGGGCGCCGGGACGTCCAGGCCCAGTTGCCGTTGGGATGCCAACGCTTGCCCTTGGCCCGGCAGGCAGGGCAGGGGCCCACGCACCCGGCAGTGGTGACCTCAAGCATGGTCTCGACCCACGTGTCGGTGATCTTGGGCACGAGGAAATCACCGTTGG
>JABGQJ010001280.1 GCA_018648945.1 Victivallales bacterium | reverse complement strand
CCGCCTCATCGGCACGTGCCATCGTGGCCTATTGCGCCCGGAAGCGCAAGCAACTTCGGAAGGACGGCCCGCTTCTGGGGCCATGGCCGACTCACGAAGCAGATTGGCGCTATCTGCGCGGCCAGGTCGATTCGCTGCGGGAGTATGTCGATGGCAACCCCCGCGCGAAGGACGTGCCCAACGCCTACCTGGCGATGGTGAAGGCGTTCGCGGACCTTCACCAGCCAGTTGGTTTCAGCGGCCCGGTCAGGTCAGGAACGGCAGCACGAATGCGGGCGGTGGTCGAGGAGTTCGAGACCGAATGCCCTGACAGCCCTCTCCTGCCGACGGCCCGCTACATGCTCCTCGATGCGGAGCTCCAGGCTGCCATGGTGAAGCTCAGGTCTGCCGACACGAGGGACCCCGACGCATGGGCCCAGCTGACCCGCGAGTTCGGCGGACGTTCTATGAGTCTGGCTGACGAATCCGTTGGCGAGAAGGCGGAAGGCCTTGCCCTCTGCAAGGCGCTGCACCTGGGATTCGCGCGGGACAAGCCCGATGTGCGGTCCGCGCTTGTGGCCCGTCTCCAAGCCCGGATGAAGCAGGACAGAGACGTGCGGAAACAGGCCTGGAGAGATGCGAGGGTGCCGCTGCTCCAGGAGATGGGCACTCCCGAGTTCAAGGTGACCGATACGGCCGGGAAGACGAGGCAGTTGCACGACTATCGAGGCGAGCTTCTCGTGCTCGACTTCTGGGCCACTTGGTGCGGTCCCTGTCTGAGAGAACTGCCTGAAATGAAGAAGCTGCACGACGAGTTCCGCGACCTAGGCGTACACTTCCTTGGCGTCGCGCTGGAGAACAAGGGCGAGTTGGGGCCCAGTGCGTTCAGGGCGTGGTGCCATGCCCATGCGGTGAGTTGGCCCCAGGTCTATGGCGGCAGGAACTGGCGGCACCCGTTGGCCAGGAAATTCCACGTCGGGGGGATCCCCAGGCTCATTTTCATTGACGCGGAGGGCAAGGTCGCGGGTGAAGGCCGCGCTCACACCGCCGAGCACTGGATCCGCAAGGAGCTGGACCTGCCGCCTCCCGACTGCTGCGCTTCGACCAAGGCCACAGAGGACCCAGAGCCAGTCGCCGACCAAAGGGAGGACTGACCGCTCGCGACGCCAGGCGAGGTCTGCCCCTTTTCGCCCGCTCTGTTCACCACGTCAGGGAAGGAGAGATGAGGCGGAGACGAAGCAACATCCCATGGGGCAGAGCAACTTCAGACAGAGCACAGCAATCGTCTGCATTGCAGTCGGGGCCTTCGCTGGCTACCTTTACTCGTCCAGTGGGTAAGGTCCCGCCTTCGCGTCGGCTTGGCGCGGCTGGGCGGCTAGGTACAAGACATCGACAAAAGGGCTGGTAGCATGCCGAAAATCACGATGATCGGGGCCGGGAGCCTGGTGTTCTGCAAGACCCTGTCGATGGACATTCTGTCCACTGCGGCGCTGCAGGATAGTGAAATCTGCCTGATGAGCCGGACCAAGCCGAAGCTGGACCATATGGAGGCCTTCCTCAAGCGCGTGGTCAGGGAG
>JABGQJ010000128.1 GCA_018648945.1 Victivallales bacterium | reverse complement strand
GCAGGACAAGCTTGAGGAGGCCGGTGTCCGTGTTTTCCGCCGCCATCAGGGACGCAAGGCCATCGTCGAAGGGCGGCGCGTGACCGCAGTCGTCGTGCTGGACAACAACACCTTCCAGACCAAACTCTTCCGCGTCCGGCACGGAATCATCGATGGCAGTGGCGATGGCGAAGTCGCTGCCTCTGCCGGGGCCTCCTTTCTTTGGGGGGAGGACGCCAAGGCCACCTTTGACGAGCGTTCCGCGCCCGAGACTGCCAGCCGGGAAACCATGGGCATCAGCCTCACGGCTCTGGTCCGCAAGTGCGCCGAGCCGGTGGACTTCGTTCTGCCTCCTCAATACGCCGCCCGCGCGGCCGCCGAGGGCCCGCTGCCGAAACTCACGGGCTATCCCGCCTCCTGGCGTCCGGAGAACGAATTCTGCTTCCTCTGGGTCACTGAAAGTGGCGGGCATATCGACACTATCCGCGACGTAGCCGCGATCCGCGAGGAGATTCTCTACCAACTCTACCGCACTTGGGACAACGTCAAGAACCACAGCTATGCTGATCTCGCCCGCAACTGGGAACTGACCTGGGTTAGCCCCAAGGACGGCAAGCGCGAGAGCCGCCGCTTCATCGGTGATCACATGCTCACTCAGACCGAAGTCGAGACGGCCTTTCCATTTCCCGATGCCATTGGCTACGGCGGCTACGGCGTGGACGTGCACGAGGTGGATGGCATTCGCGCCAAGGTCGTGTTCCACAGTATTCCCCCGCTCTGGTCCTTCCCCTATCGTGCCAGCTATTCACGGGACTTCGACAATCTCTGGCTCGCCGGCCGCTTGATGAGTTCCTCCCACCTTGCTCTGGGTACGGTACGCCTCATGCGCACCCTCGCTTGCATCGGCCAGGGCGTGGGCACGGCCGCCGCTTTGGCCAAACAGGAGGGGTGCACGGCCCGCGAAGTGGATGCGGATCGACTCCAGCAGACTCTCCTGCGCCAGGACGCCGCGCTGCTCACCGTCCCCAACCACGATCCCCGGGATCTTGCCCGCACGGCCATAGTCACCGCCACCAGCGAGATGTGCCATGGGGCCACTCGCGTGGCCGGTACTCTCCCGCTTGACATCCCACGTGGGGTGCAGCTCTGGGACTGGGCCGACACGCTCCGCAATGTCCGCTTCTTTGTGGAGAATCCCACTGGCCGGGAGCAGGAACTCACCGTTCGCCTCCAGCTCTTCGCGCGTCCGCAGCTCTGGAAGGACGAGCGCGAGCGGCAGGGCATGCGCCATGTCAGCGGAACCCAGAACCGGATGGAATGGGGCAGTGACAATACAGTTGAGGCGTTCAGCGAGGTGGCCACGGCCACGGCCACGGCAGCTGCTCACTGGGAGGGGTGGCTTGAGTTCTCCTTTCCCGCTCCCATCCCCCTGATTCCCATCGACCCCACATCGGACGAGAACCGCTATCAGCTCCTCCTCGATGCCTGTCCGGCAGTCGCTCTCGGGCTCGATCCCACTTGCTACGACTTCGCGATTCGCGTCTGCCATCCCGACGGTGCCGCCGACTACATGACTGCCGCCGATTGCCATGCCTTCACTCTCGATTCGGCGCCCATCTATGGCGAGGCCGCCAATGTGGTTGATGGTTGGAGTCGCCGCTTCTCCACCACCCCCGTCCACGCCTGGCTGTCCGGCTTCGCGGCTCCGCTGCCGCAGAGCATCGAGCTGGCCTTCCCCGAAACCACCAAAGTCGCCTGTGTTCAGTTGACCTTCGACACCATCGACCGCGCCTATCAGGACGCCCCCATCAACTGCGACGAATCCCACGCCCGGCGGTGCGTGGCCGACTACCGCGTGGAAGCGGAAGCCGGGACCGGCTGGACCCCCGTGGTCGAGGAGATTGGCAACTACCAGCGCTGGCGGGTCCACGAGTTCGCCTGCGTGGCAACGACTCGCCTGCGACTGACCGTGCTTGGGGTCCGCGATCCCCAATACCGGGCCCGCGTCTATGAAATCCGCGCCTATGGACCCGATGATGACTGATCCCACCAGTGACGGACTTGCGCGGACCCTCGGGGAGATTGCCCGCATGCATATGCCCTTCGGCAAATACGGTCCCAAGACCTACCCGCCCAAGGGCGTGCCCATCTACGATCTGCCCTACGAATACCTCGCGTGGTTTCCCCGCAACGGGGGCTACCCCAAGGGCCGGTTGGGCGAGCTGCTGGAGTTCGTCTGCCTTGCCAAGCGCGATGGGGCGGATGCGATCTTCGAACCCATCCGGACGATTCGCGGCGGTCGCACCCGTCTGCGCCCGGAGCGGCGGACCAACTGGTCCTTCGAAGACGGCGAATAGACAGGCAAGGAAAACGCCGCCACGACCGAAGTCGTGGCGGCGTCTGAGTAGAGAGCTACGCGGGGCCTAGTTGGTGTTCTTGCGGTCCCACATCCTGGACTGATCACTGCCCGCAGGGGGGTCGGAGAGAACTGGCCGATACGCAGCACAGTGCCCATCCCAGTAGGCCACGTTGGCCATCAGGCTGTGGCTGTTGGCGATGCTGGGATCACAACCCCGGGTGCCCGTGCCCGCCGCACTGCCATGAGCCCAGCCGTAGAAATGCAGATAGCTGCGTCGACCGTCAACCGCAGCGGCAAAACTGGAGGGTGCCTTTACGCTCACTTCGGGACAGGATTCGGCCCCCTCATTGGCCTGAGTGGATCGGTTCCGGATGCGGTTGATCATGTAGTCGGAGGCATACCAGCCACTACCCTCCTGAGCGTGCGTCACGCTGCAATGCTCGCAGGCCGATCCCCACTGGCCAGTGGCCCGGCCAGGACAGCGCAACATGGCGGCATCCGTGTAGTAGGGGTGCAGCCCCTTGGTCCAGCCAGCCCAACCGGGATAGGTCCCGTGGCGATACATGAAGCCCTTGTTGTCGTTCCGGTACATGGCGAAGCTGAGATTCAGTTGCTTGAGATTCCCTAGACAGGAAATGGCCTGGGCCTTCGCTCGTGCTTGCTGCAACGCAGGAAGCAACATGGAGGCGAGGATCGCGATGATGGCGATCACCACCAACAGCTCAATGAGAGTAAATCGACGACGCATGGCTAACTCCTTAGGCTTGGAATCCTGGAAACCCAGATCAAAGAGGGACACATACAGTCAACTATAGAATTGACTATACAACCTAGGTGGGAGGTCGGCCAGCCGCAAGAGACACATAACGATCTTGCAGGTTCCATATTTGACGTGCTCGCGAAAGACCCCCGCTGCACGTACGAAAATGCTGCCCAGAACCGAGGTCCGGATGGCGTCTGCCCGGGCTCTTGCATACTCGGGCAGACCTCTGGGCAGCGCGAAACTGGGCGGCTCATCTCGCCACGAACCCCTCCAGTGGCACGGGATAGCACAGCGATCTTGCGGCCCGCCTGGTTGTCATCTCCGCTATGGCGAGCAAAGTAGAGGGGAACTGCCAAGGTCACTATCTGGAATCTGCCATGAGAACACGCGATGCCGAATTCCTTCCGCTCAGCCGTAGACAAGCCCTTGGGCTGGGGTCTTCCGCCGTGGGCATGGCCTTTCTCCCTTCCCTTGGCATGGCTCAGGCAACGCGCCAGGCGAGCAAGAAGGCCGTTGTCTTCGAGACTCGGTTTGCCCCGGGCGACCCTCGGCCGGTGATGAACGGCCTGACCGTCGTCCCCAATCCCAAAGCGCGTGGTGGGCATTGCGCCCAGGGCGAGATCACGCAACCCAACAAGCACCAGCAGCTCGGCATCCCTCTTGTGGACATGGACGACCGGGACATGGAACTCACCGTCCGCCTTCGCTCCGACAAGGGGTCGCGCTGCGCGATCTGGCTCCGCTCAGCCGACGGCAAGCGCCGCCGTGTCGGCAGCATTGACAAGATCCCGCGGCAGTGGAAGACCGTTACCTTCCGGTTCGAGACTGGCACCATCGGCAAGGGCGAACTGCATGTCGTCGCACCGTCCAGCTACAATGGCGTTCCCGGCAAGGCCTGGGTGGACGAGATCAAGCTGACGGCCGGCCCATCGGTCAGGGTCCCGTATGCCAAGGGCACGGCTGAGGACTTCCCGGTCATGGCAAAGGACGAGCAAGGCACCATCTGGATGGCCAGTCTGGTGCGTGATGACGCCAGCCGCAAGGTGGGTGTGTGGCGCATCGTCGATGGCGAACGCCAAGCCGTCGCCATGCTGGACGAAAGCACCCGCACCGGCATCGACCGCCCCGCGCTGGCTGGCACGGCCAATGGTTGTGTGGTCGCCTACCCGATCGAGCAGAATGACGCCTGGCAACTCCAGCCGGTCTGGATCGACGGCGCATCGGGCAAGGTCACCAAGGGCAAGCCCATCGCTGCTCCGGCCAAGGTCAACATGTTGCCCGCCATCGCCTGCCGAGGCCAGAATGCAGTTCTGGTGTGGGGAGCGAACGCCAAGTCCCAGCGCGGCGTCTGGTCCTGCCAACTCACTCCCGGCGGCAACACGGCCCCGGTGCAGATCTCGACCGTCGGCCTCAGCTGCTGCAATCCCGATGTGGCTATTCTGCCGAACGGCGATGCCTTTGCGGTGTGGGACTCGTTCCGCAATGACGCCAGCAACCTGTTCGGGGCCTGGCACCGGAACGGGAAGTGGCAGCCGGAACGGCAGCTCACCAAGGTCGGACTCCTGGAACGCCATCCCCGTCTTGCCCTGCGCAACAACGAGATCTGGTTGGCCTGGCAGGCCCAGAGCTTCAACAAGCACGCCGTCAATGGCGTGCGCGAACAGCGTGTGGTGGTCGCTCGCATGGGCAGGCAGGGCCTGGAGATGCCCGTCGATCTCTTCACGAAGATCGCCCACGGGCGCGACTTCCTCCTGCGTCCGGTGCCCCAGTTTGATCCTCAAGGGCGCCTCTGGCTCACGGTGCGCAACTCCATGGGCCAGCACAGCGGCTGGCTGCCCCAGGCGTGGTGCTACACCGGCTCTACTTGGCACGGACCGGTCGACCTGTGGCCCGACCAGGGACGCTGGCGACCGGTGACCATGGTTTGGGACGGAGAAGGCCGGGGCCTTGCCGCCATCCAGCGCGACGACCTGCCCAAGGGCTGGCACGAACACGGGATCCGCCCCGACTGGCTCTACCAGGCGCAACTCGTGGCTCCCGACCTGGAGAAGCTCCCGGCCGATGCCCCGAAGCTCGTTCCCCTCGCTATGCCCGAGACCGAATTCCACCCCCGGCAGCGCGTTCTCGCCAGCGGGGCCAAGCTCCCCCGTCAGGAAGCCACCACCGGCCAGGGCCCCCTCACTCTCTTCTGGGGCGATTTCCACGAGCACTCCGACATCTCCGTCTGCCAACGGCGCGCGAACCCGCCCATGCAGGACGTCTACGCCAACCAGCGCGATCTGGAGATGCTCGACTTCACCGCGATCACCGACCACGGCTACAACTACGACCGCCCGCAGTGGGCGCACAACGGCGAGCAGGTCCGCATGCACCACGACGAAGGGCGCTTTATCACCTTCCTGGCCGAGGAATGGACCAGCGACCATCTCCAGTACAAGACCCGCCGCTCCTACCGCAAGTATGGCCACCGCAACCACATCTTCCTCGATCCCTACCACGACCACTTCTATGACTCCCGCGACGGCGACATCACCCCGCGCCAGCTCTGGAAGCAGCTCGGCAAGACCGAGTTCATCGCCATCCCCCACCAACTCGCGGATACGGGTAACTGCCCCACGGATTGGCGCGAAATCGATGAGAAGCTCCAGCCCGTGGCCGAGATCTTCCAGGCCCGGGAATCCTTCGAGTACCTCGGTTGCCCCCGCCAGGCGAAACGGGCGATGAAGGAGAAGGGGCACTACCTGCAGGACGCCTGGGAACAGGGCGTGATCATCGGCACCATCGCCAGCCCCGACCACGGTGGCGGACGCGGCAAGATCGGCGTCTGGGCCCCCGAACTGACCCGCGAAGCCATCTTTGCCGCTGTCCGGGCCCGCCACACCTTCGGCACCTCCGGTGGCAAGATCGGCTTGCTCTTCCAGCAGGGCGACCACCTTATGGGCGACAAGGTGACGGGGCGGCCGGACCAGCCGACCTTCAGCGTCCGCGCCACTGCCATGCACCCGATCAAGGAGGTGGTCATCTTCCGGAACAACCAAATCGTCCACCGCGTGCAGCCTGGCAGCAAGACCATCGAGTTCGAGTGGCGTGACCAATCCCCGGCCACTGCCGAGCGTCATTGGTACTACACCAGAGTGCACTGCGAGGATGACGAACTGGCTTGGTCCAGCCCCATCTGGTTCCTCGCCTAGCCTACGAGGCAACATGACCACATTCTCCATCACCAACCTCGGCTGGGTTTTGCCTGCCGGTATCGGCACCGGAGCAGAGATCCTGACGAACAGCGAGTTGCTTGACTGGGTTCCCGAAGACAACGCCGCCCTTGCTGAATTCAGCGCCAAGCCCTACCTCAGTTCCGTCAAGGGGTATCTCGATCCCGCCGGCGCCTATTGCCTTGCCGCCTGCGCCCTGGCTCTTGGTGAACACGAGGCCGGGGCCAAACGCGATTTCTCTGGTATCGGCACGGTCACCCGCCATGGTGCCGCCAAATCTGCCCGCAAGTTCCACGAACTGCTGACCAGCAAAGGGCCACGCTTCGCCAGCCCCCTCGTCTTCCCCCACGGCTACGCCAACACCGCCGGCAATCTCGCCGCCATCGAGTTCGGCTTTGGCGGCCCGCACCTCGTTCTCCAAGGTCGCCAGGACGTCCGCGAAGCGATCGAGTTCGCCCTCGTCCGCCTGGAGAATGGCGAAGCCACCGAGATGCTCGTTGCCGCCTACGAAGCGACCGACGAAGTCAGCCTGCCCGACGGCATGGCCACCCAGAACGGCGCCATCGCCCTCCGCCTCGCCGCCGGCGAAGGACTTCTCGGACTCGACCGCGACCGCCTCTGGGCCGTCCCCGCCCCCGATCTAGAGACCGGTGCCGTCACTGCCCTCCTCGCTCTGCTTCAGGGGCTTGCCTCGCCTGCGTGATCTCGGCAACAGCCGCTGGAGATGCGGTGGTCCTCCACCGCGAAGGCGCGTTAGCGCCGATCTGCTTGTCGGCGTGTTGATGTAGGCATGGTTTCCCGTCGCCCTGCGGGCTCCGCGCCCGAGGACGTGCGCATCTCCAGGTTGGGGATACGCGTCGTTGGTCTCTGATTGCGGCAAGGGCCGCTGGCGATGCGGTGGTCCTCCACCGCGAAGGCGTAGCCGCCCTCACCACCCATGCAGTCGATCCGGGATGGGGCCCTGGAGAAGTGGATCGTCGGTGTCGCGCATCCACTGGTCGAGGGCGGCGAGCAACCGTTCACATTCGCTGGTGTAGGCGGGGTCTTCTGCCACGTTGTGCCACTCGTTCGGGTCGGTGCGCAGATCATAGAGCTCCAATTCGGGACGGGGCTGGTCGGGGACGGGGAGCATGCTTGGCAACCAAGCCCCAAGCGGTTTGACGTCTCGTACATCGGGCGGTGTCGGGAGCCACTTGCCAGGCTGGAAGTTGCGAATGAGGTGCAGGTCCTGGGTCCGCACAGACCGGATGGGGTCGTAGTTGCTGCTGGCGCCATCGGGTCGGGGCTCCACGTTGCCGCCGTGGTAGTTCCTCTCCGTGAAGATCATCTCGCGCCAAGCAGCACTCTCCCCGCTGAGCAGCGGCAGCAATGAGCGCCCCTGGATGGAATCGGGGATCTCTGCCCCAGCCAGTTCCAGGAAGGTCGGCAGGTAGTCGATGTTCTCTACCAACTCGCCCATCACGGCTCCGGACGCGATGCCCGGTCCACGGACGAGGCAGGTGATCTCCGTACCCTTATCGTAGACCGATGTCTTGGCCCGCATCCCGTCGATGCCGTGGTCCGTGGTCACCATGACCACCGTGTTCTCCCGGTAGCTGAGACGATCGATGGCATTAAGCAGCCGACCGATGTGGAAGTCGAAGTACTCAACGCAGGCCTGCATGTTGGCCATCTCGGCGCGGACGAGCGGGAAGTCGGGCATGCAGGATGGTAGAAAGGCCTTTCCTGGGTCGGGAGCGCGACCGTAGTCACGCAGGGAAGCCCCCGGCCCAAAGCGATTCGCGGGGGGATGTTGGCTGAGCCACTGGGAGGAATGCACCTCCACTGTTCCCACGTTCAGCAGGAACGGAGCGTCGCCTTCGTAGGTGTCGAGGAAGCCGATGGCATCGTCCACCGCCCCGGCCGTGCGCGGTGCGTGCGTCAGATACTGTTTGAAGCGCATGTCTTCGCGCCGGGCCCGGGTGTGGTCCAGGCCGCTCACGACCGTGTGGTACCCGGCTTCGTTCAGGTAATCGACGAAGGTCTTGCTCTCGATGGGCAGACTCCAGCCACCGTTGACCAACCCCATCAGGCCATTGGTATGGGAGTATTGCCCGGTGTAGGCACAGCCCCGGGCTGGGCTGCAGGCAGGTGCAGCGCAGAAGGCCCGGTCGAACCGGACTCCCTCCGCAGCGAAGCGATCCAACTGAGGGGTCAGGACGGCTTCGCCATAGCACCCCAATGTCCGACCTAGATCATGGGCGATGACATAGACGATATTCGGGGGGCGTGAAGCCATGGGGAGTCCTCCCTGCGCTGGTTCATTGCGGTTTCCGCTGCCAAACGCGGACGTAGTCGACATCCATGGAGGCGCCGTCGATGGCGTCGGTCACCGCACCAGCCCATTTGATGATTGCGAGACTGAGCCAGACTGGGGCCGGGCCGTGGCAGATCCCATTGGGCATGCGGCGGATGACCTTGCCGTCGAAAAGGTAGATGAGCTCTTTCTCGTTCCACTCCAGGGCGTAGATGTGGAACTCCTTGGCCAGGTTGTGGGTGGGTTCAGCCACTGGCTTCTCGCCTTGGAGAGCCTTGCGGCTGGCGCCGGGGATGGGGAGCCAGTTGGTACCGTCCCAGTAGTCGAGACGGAAGTCGTCCACGATCCCCGTCCAGACTTTGTTGTCTTCCCAGCCGCTGATGAATTGCAGGCACCCCACTGCCTGGGGCTTGCGGAAATCGAGGCTGAGGTGGTGTGGTCCCACCGTGCGGGCGCTCAACCAGCGAGAGTTGGTGTCCAGCTTGCCGTCGATGGCCATCTCCGGGGTGTACCTGCCCAGGGTTGAGCTGGCTTCGACTTTTGCCCGCGTGGCCAGGTTCGGCACATCAGGCTGGGCTTCCATGTGGTTGGGGAAGACGCTGGGGTAGCCTTGCTGGCTGGGCGGGAAAGCGCGCAGTTCCATTACCCGCACCGGCCCCGCATCGGTCGAGACGAAACGGATGCGACTAGTGGTCACGGGCTTGTCCAGCACGAACTGGAGGCCGGCATCGCCTGGGGTGGGATCGGGCGGGCGGGGACCATAGTACCAGCGGCCGCCCTTGGCCCAGTGCTTCCCCGTGTGGTTGTGCAGATTCATGTTGACTTCGTTCGGGAAGTGCCCCTCGTTGATGTCGATCTCGAACCTCTGCGCCGGCTTGCCACGGGTCATGATCCAGAAGGAGTTGTTGGTACCAGTGGCGGCGGCGTACCGGTAGCGGCACTCGAAGTAGCCGTAGGTAAACGCTTGCTTGGTCCAGCCGCTGGCGGCGGTCCAATCCTGCCCGCCCCGCTTCTCTTTGCGTGCTTCCAGCTTCAACAGGCCATCTTCCAGTTTGGCGTTGTCCCCCCAGCGACTGCAGAGGATGTGGCCACTGGGGCCGTTCTGGAACTGCCAGTTGGCGGCGAGCTTCTCCTTGCCCCCGTCGAACTCGTCCTCGAAGACGAGCAGCCAGTCTTCCCCTTTGGGGGGATCGGCACGAACGGGTTGGGGAATGGCTAGGCTCATGAGGAGGAGGAAGCAGATGAAGCGGGGCATGGGCATGTCCTGGTGGTGGCAGACGGCATGGCGGAATGTACCGGGCCGATGTCGCCAAGGCGAGTGCAACCGACGCCCGGCCTACTCGGGGTTGCGAAGCACCTCAACCATATGGAGAACCAAGCCGGCTTCCCCGGCGGCGATGCGGAGCGTATCGCCATGCCAGGAGTCGATGGGAAAGGCGGCAGTTTGCCAGCGCGTGCTTGTCGTGGGCTTGAGCTGGAGAGACTGCCCCGCGCACTGCACGGTCCCGGTGCTCTCTTTCCCACCCAGGTAGACGACTCGCACGATTGCCCTCTGTTTGGCCAGGCTGGTGGCGAAGGTGGGGTCCAGGCGGAGGGTCATCGCGCCGCTCGGTTTCAGTCGCCGGGCCCAGCCGCCGAACCGCTGGTCTTCTGGCCCGATCGTGCCGAGGGCCATGCTGGTGTCGGGCAGGCGTTCCATCAGGAAGGTGTAGTCGCCGGTGTAGAGCTTCAGCTTGCGGGCTTTCTCGGGGCGGCCATTCGCCTCACGTACAAGGTCGTTGCCCCGGAACGCGCACCAGGCCCCGGGCGAGCTCTCGGGCGAGGCGTGGTAGCCGGCGTAGCGGGCGGCAAATTCGAAGGCAAGGCGGAACTCGGCCTGGTAGTCGGTCCCGGCTTCCTTGTCGTCGTGGAGTTGCCCGAACTTGCCGTAGCGGTAGGTGCCGGTTTGGGCGACCCGAAGGTCGGCGGAATAGAGGGCGATGAAGGACACGCCGTTGTGGAGATCGAGCAGGAGTCGCCAGTAGTTCCATTGCGGCGGGCTGCAGGCCCGGTCGTCGACCTTGGTCCCATGGTGTCCCCAGGCCGAGGCCCAGGGCTCGGCATAGGCGATGGTGGTGCCGGGACGGCAGTCGGTGTGGAAACGCTGGTAGCGCCACTCGCTGCCCGCGCGCGGTTCGGCCTCGGAGGACGTATGGAACCAACCGAGCCGGCCACTGGCGAAGTCCTCGCCATACTCCTTGGCGATGTCCTTGGGGAGGCCATTGCGAACGAAGACGTAGGCGTGGGGCGAGATCTGGGCGATGTACTCTCTGAAGACCATGGCTTGGTAGGCCTGGACCTCTTTGCTGGACCAGTCGGTGCCTGGCGTCACCCCTGGCGGCGTGGTCCAGGAGCTGGCCTGCCGGGCTTCGCCCTTGGGAAGATGGTGGTGTTCGGTGCCGAAGGCATTGAAGTTGAGGCGCACGCCCAGGACCGCTTCGCGGTAGCGGCTGGTCTTGAGATAGGTGCCAAACGCTCGGATCAGGCGTTGGTGCGCGGCAGCGTGGGCGGGGTGCCAGAACATCAGCGTCCCCTGCTTGTCGGCCACTTGGTGGGACAGCTTGCCGGGGTGGTACGGGACCTTGCTGAAGAGGTACAGCGGCTTGCGGTTCCCGTTGATCTGGACCGTTGCCTTCAGCCCACGCTCGTGCAGTGGGGCCAGTTGCCGGTCGATTGACGAGAAGTCGAAGCGGCCCTCTTCGGGTTCGACTGTTCGCCATTGGGTGACTGCTTGTCCGCCGCTCAGGAAGGGCAGCTTGAGCAAGTCGGTGTTCCTGCCATACCAGATGGCGTACAGGCCGCTTCCGGGTACGCGATCCGCAAGGACGGGAGAGCAGAATAGGGCGAGGGCAGCGCCGACTAGAAGAGACTTCATCGGGAACTCCTGGTGGCGATCAGGGCTTCGCAGTGAACCGGATCTTGGCAGCGATATCGCCGACGAAAGTCGGGATGCTGCACTGTGGCTGGTCACTGGTGATGCGGCTGGCGATGCGCCCGGTCTGGGTATCCCACCACTCGATCTCGTAGGGACCCGGGGGCAGACCTGCCAGGGCGAGCGTGGCGTCAGTGATCGGCTTGGGCTTGCCATGTTCAGACCGGGCATACCAGCTGTTCTGGCGGTCGTGAATCCAGAGGATGGCTTGGGTCTTGCCGGCGAGACCGAAGGCTAGGACGCCGGTGGCGGACGTGCCAGTTTCGGCCACGATTTCGCGCAGGGAGAGCCAGCCGGCGCCCGTGTTGCGGAGAGTCACCGTGGTGTCGCCTGCCGGCAGTGGGATATCGATGGTCTGTTTGAGTTCGGCGGCGGCGGGATTGGCCTGACCATCGCGGTCGACAAGCGGGTAGGTGCGGGCAGCCGCCTTGCCCACGGCAACCGCGAGGGTTGCCCCGGTCGGGGCCACCGCGCCGAGGACGATCCGGAGCGTGCCGGGCTGGCGGCAGGTGAGGGCGAGTTCGAGTTGGGAGTTCAGCTTGGGGTTGGCGCTACCGAAGAGAAGACCGGGCAATGCGCTGGCGTGGCGCCGGAAGTCAGCATCGGCCTCACGGACGACGCCTGCGACCGGGGGACGGTCGGGGGTGACCCAGAGTTGGCCATCGACGAGAGCGTAGCGGTCATTGCCTCGGGGCTGCCACTCCAGAACGGTGGCGAGACGCGTGCCCTTGCCTTGCTTTGGTCGTTCGACCTTCACCTGAAGATCCTGGAACTGCTCGCCTGGCCAGTCGATACCTTCGCAGAATGCGGCAAGTGGTCGCATCTGGTCGTAGTGGTCGCCGGGATCCAGATAGCGGAAGGGCCACCAGTGCAGAACGGTGGCGGCGGAGCCGCCGGCCATGCTGGTCCAGAGGGCATTGTGGAAGGAGACGCCATCGGGGTCGAGCTGGTCGGCGCGGTCTGCCTCAGGCCAGGATTGGCCGATCTCGCCGCCGATGTTAGGCTTGCCGAAGGGACGCTTGAGAAGCAGGCGTTGGCGGAGATTGGGGACGAGTTCGCGCCCGTAGATGTGGGTGACCATGGCATCGATCCCATCCTGCTTCCAGATGGCGTGGTCTTCCAGGTCGGCACCGGAGCCGAAGCAGGTGGTGACGAGGTGGTCGTTGGGATCGTGAGTGGCGAGGAACGCAGCCAGGTCGGCATGCCAGCCGCGAACAAGGTCCGGGGATTGCTTGTAGGCATCGGTGTAGTTGACCTCGTTGAACAACTCGAAGGCGAGGATGTTGGGCGAGTAGCCCCAGCGGGCGAGCGTGTAGCGGATGCGTTGTTTGACTAGGCGCACGGCCTCGGGATTGCTGAAATACTCGGTCGCCGTCTTGCACGGTCCGCCGCGTTCGGCATTGAAGCGGTTGTTCTTGAAGTGCTTGGTTTCGGCCAAGGCGGTTTGGTTGAGGCAGGGGATCAGGTGGATGCCGCGTTTGCGGGCGGCTTCCAGCGCCAGGTCGAGCTTGGCGGCGTTCAGCAAGTTGTAGAGTCCGAGCTTGGGCCCAGTGTCGAGGGAGAAGGAGCCGCCGGATACGGTGTCGAGATTGATGCTGGTGTAGTTGCCGCCAAGGGCCGCAAGCTGCCCGAAATAGTGCTTGTGGCCGAGGACGGTGTTGATGGTGTTCCAGAAGTGGGAAGCGAAGCCGATGCCGAAGAAGGCGCGCCCGGTGTCGAATTCCAGGTAGCGCGGGTCACGGGGGCTGCGCCGCACAAAGCCGGGCGTCGGGGAGGGGACGCAGGTGAAGGTGGCACGTGCCCCCTCGGCCCTGCGTTCCTTGCCGTCGCGGACCTGGAGTTGGTAGTGGTATTGGCCGGGGACGGTCGGCGTGAACCGGATGCGCCAGTGTGGTTGGCCTTGGGGGGTGAGGGATTCCGTGGCGTGATAGGTCTGGTAGCGGTAAGGCTGGAACCAGAAGCCATCGACCGTTGTGGTGCGTCCATCGGGGCAGGTGATCTTGGCCTGGACCTCGATCTGGCGGAAGTCGAAGGGGTTGTTGTACTCGGCACCAAGTTCGCAGGCCAGTTCGAAGAGGCCGAATGCGGGGATGCTCGTGGGATCGCGGATCGGGCGTAGGGAGTGGATCTCTGGCGGGCCGGGACGCTGCGCGAGTTGCGGCCGTTGGGCGGCGAGCCACGCACGCTGGCCGGTGGTGCGTTGCGCCTGGCTGGCCGCTTTTCGTGCGGCGGAGACGTCGCCAAGAGCGAGGATGCCGAATTCCCAAGGCGCATCGGGTGCGGCGTTGGCCCAGGAGTGGCGGACAGTCTGTCCCTCGTCCTGATCCCACCAACAGGCGTCGAAACCGATCATGTTCCCTGGCTCGACCTCCCGCAGGGCAGCACGCGGGATGGCGGCCTCAAGGGTGTAGCCCGTCCCGGTTCGGCGCATGGTCACGCGCGAGGCGGCAAGCAGGTGGGGTGTGCGGTCGGTGTGCCAGGCCGAGATGGAGGCTCCGTTTGCCCCGGGATGCAGGGCGATCATACAGTCGTCTGGCTGGCCGAGGCCTGTGGGGAGGGAATCGAGCTTGGGATCAAGCCAGATCTCGATGGCATCGCCGTCGCTCGGATCGTGGGGGATGGCGGGGAAGCGGAGGTCGCCATCGGTGACTTCGGCGGCGATGTGTAGTGAATCGGCCGTGAGATTGAGCCAGATCGTGGCTTTCTCGCCGTCCACTCCCTCGATCACGATGGG
>JABGQJ010001279.1 GCA_018648945.1 Victivallales bacterium | reverse complement strand
GGGCACCGTGTGCCGCGACTCCTTGGGGCAAGAGAGGATCGCGGCACGCGGTGCCCCACATACGCCATCAATCACGTCCCGCCGGGTCTGCGGTTCCAGCCCGTGCCAATACATGGCGTCCGCTTGCCTTCCTCCGCCACGCCGGTAGTGTCTGGGGTTGATAGGGAAGGCCCGTGTTTCTCCTCCCATCTCCTCGCCTGAATGGAGACAAGCCATGAGCATCCGAACGGCAGGTATATGTCTGGGATTGGTGCTGGTCAGCGTTGGTTGCCGGACGGTGCACGCCGATCCAGGGGCGTCCTTGGCCAAAGGCCTGGTCGCGCATTGGACGTTTGACGAGGGCAAGGGTGCTGTTGCCAGGGACGTCACCGGCAATGGCCACGACGCGACGCTGAAGAACACCGACTGGGTGCCGTCGCCGCGTGGGCATGCCCTGCATTTCGACAGCAAGGAAGATCTGGCCGAGTACGCCAACATCGACACCATGATGCTCAGCGGTGATGTCACGCTGGCGGTCTGGGTCAGGACGGATGGCAGCGTCGCGCCAAACACTCACCGCCTGATCTTCGGCGATGCGGGCTATGCGGTGATGCGCAACGGCAACCTGGCGGTGGATGGCTACCAGCGATTGAGCTTCGAATGGGGCAACGGCGAGTCTTCCGTCGCGTTGCTGGCCCCGGGAACGCTGATGAATGGCGCGTGGCGACATGTGGTCGTGGTGGCGGATTCACGGGCATCACATGCCACGATGTACCTGGATGGGGCCGTGGTTGTCGAGATGCCGATGCCATTCCCGATCAGCAAGACGAGGGCCAAGAGACGACTGACTGGCTGGTTCTACAACGGCTTCCTCCAGGGGGACTTGGACGATATCCGGCTCTACTCGCGGGCGCTGTCGCCGCCAGAGGTGCAACAACTCTTCCGTAGCCAAGGGGAGGTCACCGTCGATGCGGGGACGGTCGTATACGACGGAGCCGGTGGTGTTCCCCAGGGGCGCGCGACGGTCCGCTTCCGCAATGTCAGCCAAGAACCCCGGCGCCTGGAGGTCAGTGGCCCAGGGGTGCCCCGGCAGGAGATTCACCTCAAGCCGGGAACAGGGAAGGAAGTGGCGTTGGGCACGGTCCCCCTCACCCCCGTTTGGAGCCGTCGCAACGATCTCTTCATCTGTGGTGAGTCGAAGCCAACCGGCAAGCTGACGATCACCACCATGGGTGCGGATCATGCCGACACCCAACACGTGCCTCTCACCTCGCAGACGATGGTCGAGCCGATCCACGTGGTCGTACAGGATCCCTGGCAGCGAGAGATGCCATCAGGCAAGACGAAACGAGTGACCATGGATGTGAAGCTCTCTCTTCCCGCCGAGCAATTGAGCCGGGGGATGCTGCGGATCCGTTTGGTCTCTCGCGCGACGGGCGAGGAGGCCTTGCGTCGCGAAGTGCGCGCCCCGGCTGCCGCCATGCCGCTAGTCCTCAACGTGCGCAAACTGCCTTGGGGGGCCTATGACCTGCAGACGAGCTTCCTTGACCATGAGAGCAGGGAAGTCACCAGCACAAGGCGGG
>JABGQJ010001278.1 GCA_018648945.1 Victivallales bacterium | reverse complement strand
CGGCGGCGGAGTCGGTGTAGACGAGTTTGGCTCTGCCGGAGCCGCCGGGCTTCAGTTGCGAGTAGTCCTTCAGAAATCCCGATGTCTTGGTGCCTCGGGTCGGCAGTGGAGTCTGGCAGCCGCTCGCCAACAGAAGCACTGTCGCCATCGTCACCGCGGTACCCGAGAACAGTTTACGCCATGCCACCGTCTTCATCATTGTCTCCTTGTGGTTCGCTTGCTTGATCTGATTCTGCTAGAGCCCAGTAGATCGCATCCAAGAGAGCTTGCCCATCAACCGGTTTGCGGAAGAAGGCGGCTACGCCAGAACGCTGTGCCACCTTCCGGATCTCCGGCGCGTCTCCGGCGGAGATCATGATCACTGGAATCGCAGGCTTCCTGGCCGCCAGACGTTCCTGGAGTTCGGTGCCCGAAAGCCCCTCCATATGGATATCGACGACGACACAGGCGTCGTTCCCGCGGGTGTCGGCATCGAGGAAGCTCTCTGCCGAGGCAAAGCTCTGTACCCGCAACCCCGCAACCTGCAGTAGCCTGGCAAATCCGCGCCGCACGGATAGATCGTCGTCAACGATGTAAACGATGGGAGGGACGCAGGTCACTGGCTTCTCGCACAAGTGTGGGGGTTGGTTACAACTGGCCTGAAAGTAGACCGAGTGGCGGTCATGCGGTATAGGCCGTTGGACCTAGGGGCAGGACGGCCCGACAGGTCGCCAGTCGTGCCACAGGTCGCGGGGAGTTGCAGACCTTCAGCCTGCATTTCCTTGCTGACCTACCTGGGGCGACGCTTCGCTTTGCCCCAGGCTGTGGAATTCCGCACCTTGGTGCGTGGGGGCGACTCCGCAGGCTACATGCGTGTTTTTGGCGTAGGCAACGTGCTACACAGCGGGCGGGTCGATCCCGACTTGATGCGCCATGTGCACCAGTTCGGCGACCGAGTGCACCCCGAGCTTCGCCATCACCTGAGCGCGATGGATCTTGACCGTCTTCTCGGCGATGCCGAGCTCGCCCCCGATCTGCTTGTTCAGCAAGCCTGTCAGGAGGTAGTGGAACACGTCGGTCTCGCGCGGAGTCAGGGTCGCCAGCAATTGCCGAATGGCCTCGCGCTCTTCACGGCTCTGTTGCTCCTGTCGGTGCCCTGCGAGGGCCGTGGCCACCGCCCGCAGAAGATCGGCACTGTCCACCGGCTTGGTCAGGAAGTCGGCGGCACCGTGCTTCACGGCCGACACGCCCATCGGGATGTCGCCGTGCCCGGTGAGGAAGACGATGGGCAGTTCGCACCCGGCCCTTTTCAGTTCGCGCTGGAGCGCTATCCCGTCGAGACCAGGCATGCGTACATCAAGGACGATGCAGGCGATCTCCTCGCACGGCAGCCGATCGAGGAAACTCTCGGCCGAAGCGAACGCCTCCACCTCGTAGCCGGCAAGGGTAAAGAGACGACCGATGCCCTTCCGAACGGACGGATCGTCGTCGACGAGCAGGATGAGCGGTTCTTTCCCGTGCATAGACGGAAATATCAGTCACGGACCCCTGCCTGTCAACTGCGCGTCTGCTAGCAGCTCGCGCCATGGCGCAGCCCGCAGCCACGCTGACTTTGC
>JABGQJ010001277.1 GCA_018648945.1 Victivallales bacterium | reverse complement strand
GCTTCCCGACCCCATCCGTGACTGAGGCATTACGGGGGGCTTGCCCGAGGAGTTGGCAGGAAGGCCGGGAACGGGTATCCTGTAGGCCAACGCGCCGTACCCAACGCCTGAGACGCGGAGAGCCCACCCCATGGCCACCCAACCCAATATCATCCTGGTCACGGCCGACCAGTTGCAGGCCTTCGCCCTCGGTTGCTACGGCAACCCCGATGTGCAGACCCCGAACATCGACCGCCTGGCGGCGGCGGGCGTGCAGTTCCGCTATGGCCTGTCCAATGCCCCCGTCTGCATGGCCGGTCGTTCGGTTCTGCTCTCGGGCCAGCACAATCGCAGTTGCACCGGCGGCGTGTCGAACGTCCACTACGAGCACGGCAAGGCTGGCTCCTACCCCATGCCCGAGTATCCGGGCACGGGGCGGCCACACTTCCCGAACGCCACCTTGCCCGAGCTGCTACACGATGCCGGCTACCACACCGCCGCCATTGGCAAGTGGCACATGTACACCTGGCCCGACGTCATCGGCTTCGACCAGTATGTCATCCCCCGCACCCACCACATCCACTCCTACCAGCACTACACCGAAAACGGCGGCCCGGAATTCGTACCCGAGGGCTGGTCCATGGAGTACGAGACCGACCGCGCCGATCAGTTCATTCGCAGTCAGACCGGCGACCAGCCCTTCTTCCTCTACCTCAACTACTCGCCGCCCCATGGCCCCATCGACGACTGCCCGGCGGAGTATCGGGAGATGTACGACCCCGTGCAACTGACCTTGCGCGCCAACGTCGACGAGGCCAACGACTTCCCCAGCGAGCACGACCGGCGCGTCTACCGCTGGGACTTCCGCTACTACGAGCTGGCGCTGCCCTACACGCTCCAGCCCATGACCTACACCATCCGCGACATCTACGCGCACTACTACGGCAACATCACTTGGCTGGACGACAACGTCGGTCGCGTCACCCAGGCGCTGGCGGAGAGCGGGCAGCTCGAGAACACCATCGTTGTCTTTACCGCCGATCACGGCGACAATCTCGGCAGTCACTGCCGTTGCGGCAAAGGCCAGCCCTTCGACGAATCCCTGCGCGTACCCATGCTCTACTCCTGCCCGGACCGCCTCGCTCCACGGCTCGACGAGCATCGCCTCGCAGGACTCCTCGATGTCGCTCCCACCCTACTGTCCATGGCCGGCACCCCCATCCCCCCGCACATGCAGGGCAGCGATGTCTTCAGCGAAGAGGCCGATGTGGGCATCGTCGAGGTCCATCCGGGCCGCATCACCGCCCGCATCACCCGCTTCACCGCCCACCTGAATGCCAATGGCGAAGGCCAACGCCTCGCCTTCTACGACAATCAGGGCGACCCCTACCAGATGACCAACCTCGCCGGCACCAACGCCTTCGCCAAGGAGCAGGATCGCCTCTTCGCCATCCTTCAGGCCCACCACCGCAACACCCCCATCCTCCCCCAGCCCGACTACGGCTTCCAGCACCGCAACTAACCACGCCAAATCAGCACGCCTGGCCTCTGCACCCGCCCTGGAGAGGCGGCGGGCCTCCGCCGCGTGACGCATCGCCAAACAACCACCCCCCCCTCCC
>JABGQJ010001276.1 GCA_018648945.1 Victivallales bacterium | reverse complement strand
CGCCAGCGGTCAGTACATTGTGGGCTGCTTAAGGAAAAGGGGGGTTGTCCTGTGGAACCGGGACTGGACATCTGAGCGTCAACTCCTGCCCAATAGCCCGCACATGGACATTGCCTATCTGAACGGTTCGCAGGAGTGCGTGGTCTCTCGCATTTCCGGCAGTCGCCAGGGCAAAGACCTGTGGAAAAAACATGGAGTGGACGGTGGCAGCCTCGTGGCCGTACGTTTCTCGGATGGGGAGATATTCGAAGTTCTTCACTCGGACCGCTGGTTCAGTCCGATGTTCTCGGCAGTGGGCGGCTCGAACAAGCGGCACGTCTATCTGGCTATTGAGTCCTATGGCCTCGACCCTACTGATACGTGGCACCGTTACTTCGGGGAACTCGTACGGGTGCCGCTGGCCACGGGAGCGGGTGCGATTCGCAGGCTGGCTCATCACAGGTGCCGCACGCACGACGGTTCTGCGCATACATTTAGCGACCAGCCGGAGGCGTGGATCAGCCACGCAGGAGACCGCCTCTTCTTCCGCAGCAACATGGCCAACTATACCGAAAAGGGCCGACACGACCTGTTCATGATGGAACTCTAGCATCCTGAATCTTGCCCGGCGCCCGCCAGCGGACAGAGAAGAACGCGCACCTCCACGCGATGCCTCACACGATCCATGCACCTGGGGGGTGCATGGCGTCAGGCGAGTTCTCTGAGGGCAACGGCAGCGGCATTGAGGATGAGTTCCTCGGCTTCCGGTCGGGGCATAGTCAGGCCATAGTAGCGGATGGCGTTGTTCACTTCGTAGCCGCCCTCGGGGTGGGCGGCCGCAGTAGGGATGTATCCCACGTTCCCGTTCGCATAGGCAGCCACCATAGTGTGTGCGAAGGGGCTGTCGGCAGCGATGTTCAGTGCATACTCAACAAACGCCTCTCCGGGGAGCCCGACGATGGCAACGTCGCCGAGTTGCAAGGCTTGCACATCAAAGGGGACAGAGCCAGCATCTTGACCCGTACGAGCAGCCGCCAAAATGCGCTCAGCCCACTCAACCGCCCCCTCGGCCATCCAGCGTATCCCGCGGTGGGCCTCCGCTGGCAACTCGCGCAAGTGCACCGTGAAGGCAGCCAGAGCCGCTTCGGCCCTGTCGACTGACGGGAACGGTTTCAGTGGCAGCGCCAACGGCACGATGGTCCCGTTGACTCGGAGGTCGGGCATCTCCGCCTGTGAACCAACTCCGGCAGCAACAGCCTGAGCCGCTCGGAGTCCTTGACTCTCGACTCCTTCCCAGCCACGTTCGCGACAGGTGATATTGCCGCAGCACCCCTGCATGAAGAGACCCACCGCCCCGGGATAGGCGGCTTCCACCATACGCCTTGCAGCACCTGGCCAGTCGGCAGAGATCATTGTGTTGTCGCTGCCAAGGGCAACGGCATGGGCTGCATGCAGGAAGAGCCTCGCCAGAGGGACGCCCTTCTCATCATCGGCGACAAGCACGTCGACGGCCGCATCACGGACGCCCTCAGCACCCGTCCCGAGACCCACCTTGTCAGTCTGTCGCGGGCGACGGTTAACCCCCACATTCAACGGCTGGCGGGACCAGCCTAGACGTCCTGG
>JABGQJ010001275.1 GCA_018648945.1 Victivallales bacterium | reverse complement strand
ATCTGCTGGTTGATGCGAGCGAGGGTCCTGCCAGCCTTCACGACGGACAAGCGCAAGCCACAGGTGCGGGGACGGCGATTCGACCAGCAGGACTCGGGAGGAATGGGCAGCACCAGCTCCTGGTTGGCTTCCGCTTCTCCCCCAGCCACCCGCTTGCCCCCATCGACCACGTTCCCTACCAGGCGCGCTCCAGCGACTGGGTCGGCGACCCGGGCGACCAGCGCCACGCCGGTGGGATGGGGCTGGAAGCGCCAAGCGATCCTCTCCGGGAAGAGTGACTCCGTGGTTTCCTTGGGGATGATCTCTGTCGGTTCGGGAAGCGCGGCAGGGCTTGCCGAAGGGGATCGATACATCCGCCCGTTCCCTGGGATGCCAGCCAGAAGGTCCTCGGCCGCTGCGGTTTGGTCTCGCACCGAGTAGAGTTCCAGCCGGGCTTGGTGGACGGCGGCCAGGGCCTGATCCAGCAAGCGCGTGCGCACGACCTCTGCCGGCGGCGGCCAGCCGAGACGGACCTCGCCGATGTCAAGCGCAAAGTCGGCTGTCTTGCCTGGCTCGTTCTCCAGGCGGAAGGTGATGCCGATGACGGAGGTGGGCGTGTAGCGGACCTTGCGCGCGGGGTTGGCCACATCGAACCGGAGGGTCCGCCAGGTGCCATCGGGCATGGCATCCGGATGGAAGTCGGCCCAGGATTCGCCGTCGGGGTTGTCCATGTAGAGGCGCAGCAGGAAGGGGAACTCGCTGTTCAGGGGGACCTTCGGGCAGCGGACATCGACCTCCAGCCGCCGGCCGACCACGGGGAAGGCGGCGGGGAGCCTCGTGTTCAGGAATACCGTTTGGCGACCCTTGTCGGTGAAACGGACTGGCAGGCGGAGGAAGCGCTTGGCGCCCTCGGTCTGCATGGTTGGGGGGGATTGCTCGACGGCCTCGTAGAGAATGGAGTGGCTGATCATCACGTCCTCGGCGGCCAGGTCGATGGTATCGACGGGCTTGGCGGCCAGCTCGCGCACCATCGCGTCGAATGCGGGTGCCGTCAGGGGCTGGTAGTCGGGGGCGAAGGGTGCGGCGGATTGCGGCGGAGGGGGGGCGTCCAGGTCCAGGCCATTTTTCGCGCCGTTCGCGAATGCACGCACGAGACGGAGCCACGCCTGGGCCTGCAGGGCATCGCGTTCGAGCTTCCGGCGTTCGTAGTGCCAGCGGGCAAGCAGGTCGTTGAGGCGCTGGCGCTGCAACTCGCGGGGCGGGAGCACGGAGCGCAGGTCGTCTGCGTCGGCGGTGTAGACGGGGCCACCGGGCTCGAGGCGGATCTCGTCGAGGCGGAAGCGGCCCTCCCCTTCCCCGCGACTCGATGGCACAATCTGGAACTGGACTGCGTCCTGGAGGTCGGGCTTGGCGTCGCGCTTCGTCTCATCGCCGCGGAAGAAGGCGAAGTCCGCTGTCGTCAGGCTGTGCTCCTGCCAGTCGGGGGTGAGTTCGATGGTTTCGCTCTGCCACTCGGTGCCATCGCGCCCGAGGAGGCGGACCATCATGACTCCGGGGCCTTCGGCATCGCGTCGGCAGTGGAAGCGGACCTGTTTCAGGCCGGGGATGGGGTGGAACATGGGCCAGTTGAA
>JABGQJ010001274.1 GCA_018648945.1 Victivallales bacterium | reverse complement strand
ACAGGATGTCCGCAAGTTGGCCCCGGACATGTTCGAGGTCGCTTCCTGGAACATCAAAGGGCAGCCACAGCCCGGCGCGGTAGCCGTGGCCCAGTTCACGGCCAGCGGCAAGACTGTGGAAGTGACCTGCTCGTTCGGCCCCGCACTTGACTGGATTCAGTTCCAGACGCAACGGAACGTGCTCTGGCCCGGCCAGGAGATGGACGTCGATCTTGTCGCCTACAATCGTGGCGACGCCATTTTCCCCCGCATCGACCTGAACATCTCCCTGCCCCCTGAGCTGGAGTTGGTCGGCGCGCTGCCCAAGACACTTGGGAATGTGCCCCCCTGGAGCAAGGGCAAGGTGCAGTTCCGGGTCCGAGCCAAACTGCAGACGTCTGCTGCGCTGTTGCGGTGCCAGTGGCAGATTCCGGGCGGGCGAGGCGACGAGTTCCTGTCCGAAGTGGCCGTCGGAGCGAACCCCGATTTGCAGAACGAGGACCAACCGGGGGTCGAGTGCAAGTCCTTTGCGATTCGGTTCCCTCGGAGCAGCTTCGGGCACAGCATTGGCTGGGTCTATGCGAAGGGCGATCCTGAGCGGTTGGTTGGGGTCATCCCGAACTTGGGACGGCTCGTCACCACGTCCACTCCGAAGGACGGCATTCCCCTCGTGGCCAGCAAGGCCGAGATGCTCGACTCCGGCGAAGCCATCGGCGCAACGAGGGGCGATGGTATTCGCTTCACTATCGACCCGAAGATCCTCGCCAGAGCCGGCTTCCCCGGTCCCATGTACGTGGATTACCTCTCGGCTGATGTCGAACGGGCGAAGGCGAACCAGCTCATCACCTGCCGTATCACGGCCCCTGCTCCGAAGGAAGGCACCCTCCTCGCGCTCGACGGCCCGCAGTTGACCACGCTTGTCGGGGGCAAGGATGAGGCGCTTGCGCCCGGCATGGAGTGGCTGGTGGGCGGCGAGGATTCGTCGAATGACAATGTCATCAAGTACGACCACCCCCACCGCCTGCGCTGGCGGCCACATCCCCATCTCGTCACCGTTCCCATGCTTAGCGTCCGGCGCAAGGACGTGCTTGCGGCTGTCTTCTGGCACCCCCGCGCCAAGTGGAACGACGGCACCCGCCGCTCGGACCTGGAACCCGGCGAGGCCGACACAGATCGCCCGACCCCCGTCTTCGCGACGCCAGACCGGTTCGGCGGGCATGCCTGCGCGACGATGGGCTTGAGCGTACCGAGCGTGGGCACCTACGGGGAGCGCAACAAGCTCGGCACCGGCAAGGGCTGGCCCGCCAAGGGCGTCAACCCCACCAAGATCGACTTCAGCTACGCCTTCTACGTGCAAACCGGCTCCGACTCGGCACTGGACGCGCACAAGGCGTGGTTCTCCATCTACGGCGTCGCCCCGCCAGCCAAACCGCCCCAGGCCAAGAGAGAGCCCCCCCTCGCTTCCCCCATTACCTGGTTCCGCGGCTTGGGGGTACCGGATTGGGTGCAGTCAGCCAACGACAACCCCGGCGGCCAGGGCTGGCCCTCCAGGAAGGAGTGGGTCGATGAACTCGAATGGAGTATGCAGGCCTACCTGGACACCCTCTGGGACCCGGAGACCAAGGAATGGCGTATCT
>JABGQJ010001273.1 GCA_018648945.1 Victivallales bacterium | reverse complement strand
CATCAGGCTCGCCATGTCGTCCCCCGTGCAGGGGATCGCCGCGAGCGTGGCGACACAGGCAAGGCAGACGCAAACGAGTCGGCTCATCTTCGGTTCCTTGGTTCTCCGAACACACACGACCTCACAATAGCGCAACATATTCGTCATGCACGACCGACTCCCGCCATACCACTCATCCTCTCCCTGACGACCCAGTCTCTCGCCCTTCGGTTCCCCGCGCTATAGTTCTCCCATCCATGACTGACCCACTGACACCAGAGAAACGAAGCTGGCTGATGGGCCGGATACGTTCGGGAAACACCAAACCCGAACTCGTCCTGCGTTCCCTGCTGCATCGGTGTGGCTACCGCTTCAGCCTACGGCGGCAGGATCTCCCCGGCAAGCCAGACATCGTGTTGCGCAAGTACCGGACGGTCATCCTCGTGCATGGCTGCTTCTGGCACCGCCACGCGGGCTGCAAACAGGCGACTGTGCCGCAGACCCGGCGTGAATTCTGGCAGGAGAAATTCGCCCGCAACGTGGCCCGCGACCAGCGCAACGAAGCGGAATTGGCAGAGCTGGGCTGGCGGGTGGTCGTGGTTTGGGAATGCGAGCTTCGCCAGGACCCGTTGGCCGTCCTGGAGCGCGTGTTGGCTCAACTCGACCCGCAAGCCGAGCCCACGAACTACGCCGATCTCCCCAATCGCCGAGAGGTCTGGCGAGTCGCCGAGCAGAAGCTCCGCTACCGCTTGGACCGCGAGTAGCGGCTTGCACCCTTGGCCGGGACCATTACTCTTCACCATCCGCCATATCTCCATCCCTTCGAGCGCAGGAAATCCCCCATGAAACGCTGGCTTGTCACCATGGCTACCACACTGCTCGCCACCGCCGTTGCCGCCCAAACCACCCTCCATGTGTCCCCCACGGGCAAGGACGCCAACCCCGGTAGCCTAGCCGGCCCCTTGCGCACCCTTGCCGGGGCCAGAGACCGCGTGCGTGCGGTCAAGGGCAAGGGCGCTGTCACCGTGGAGTTTGCGGCCGGCACCTATACCTTCACCGAAGCCGCGGCCTTCGAGGAGCAAGATTCCGGCACGGCGGCAGCCCCCATCGTCTACCGCGCGGCCAAGGGCGCGGCAGTCCGGTTCACTGGTAGCGTCGAGGTCAAAGACTGGCAGCCAGTGCGCGATGCCGCAATCCGCCAGCGTCTCCCCGAGAAGGCCCGCGACCAGATCCTCATGGCCGATCTGAAGGCCCAAGGCATCACCAATCTAGGCAAGATCTCCATGCGAGGGTTCGCCATGGGCAGCCCGGCCGCCGAAGCGGAACTCTTCGCCGACGACCAGCCGATGACCCTCTCCCGCTGGCCCAACGAGGGATTCCGGGGCATCAAGAAGCGCCCGAACATCAACGAAGTGGTGCTGGACACGGACCGGGTGGCCCGTTGGGCGGCGGAGAGCGACCCCTGGATCTTCGCCTACTGGCACCACGACTGGGCCGAAATCTACGAACCCATCCGGGGGTTCGATGTTGCCCAGAACATGATCAAGCGCGACCCCAAGATCAAGCCTAGGTACGGCATCACCCCCGGTCGCGCCCGCTGGTACGTCCTCAACCTGCTCTCTGAGCTGGATCAGCCTGGCG
>JABGQJ010001272.1 GCA_018648945.1 Victivallales bacterium | reverse complement strand
CGGTATTGCGGAAGGTACTGCTCGGCCACCCCAACTGCTTCACCACAGGCTCGTATTCCTGGGCGAAGGAAGCCTTCCCCTTGGGCCACATGCTGTGGATCACCATCACCCGAGGCGGCGCGGCAACCACGCCGACAGACAACAAGCCGAGCAGACAGAAGAAACGCATGGTCTGGACTCCTCTGGAAGGACGCTGGCACCGGTTCCTACGTGCCACCAATCTACCGCCGACTCCCCGCTTTGGCACACCACATGTTCGCCTGTATGCTAGAGACCCACCTGACACTCATCGAGAGGCAATCACACATGCCCCGAGCACACCTTCTTGCAGTCCTTGGCTCCCTCGCAATTCTGCCACTGACCACCGTCGCCGTTCCACTCCATGTGAGCCCGGATGGCAACGACGAGGCGCCGGGCACTCACGAAGCCCCGTTCCGCACCCTCCATCGGGCTCAGGAGGCCGCACGCGAGGCAACCAAGACCGCCACTGGAGACGTGGTCGTCAATCTGGCTGCAGGCATCTATCGACTGGACCGCACGCTTGCCTTCACCGAAGCCGACTCCGGTCGCAAGGGCAAGGTCATTTATCGTAGCGCCGATGGCTTGGGGAAGGCGCGGGTTCTCGGGAGCATGATCCTGACCGGCTGGCAGGAGCACAAGGATGGGATCTGGAAAGTCGCCCTGCCCGAGAACATGGTGTTCCACACCCTCTACGAGAAGGGCAAGCGCGCCCACAAAGCCCGCTTCCCAAATCACGTGTACCAACCAGACTTCCCCACGGCGCGCGGCCCCTACCTGCGGACCGAAGACGGCTGTAAGGGGTTCGAGAGGGACAAGGGCACCGCGTGGCTGACCTACGCGGAAGCGGACACGCCCCCCGTTACCGACGTCACCAAGATGAAGATCGCCCTCTATCTGCGGGGCAAGTGCGACTGGATGCGCACCATCTACAGCATCAAGACCATCGACCCAACCCAACGCCGCATGGAACTCGCCGCCAACCGCATGTACTTCGGTATTCTCGCTCGAGCCCGTTACTTCCTGGAAGACGACCTGGGTTTCCTCGATGCTCCTGGCGAGTTCTACGTGGACGAGACCTCCCACACGCTCTACTACAAACCCATGGCCGAAGGACACCCCGACACCCTCGGCATTGCCGCCCCGGTCCTCAGCCGCCTGATCCAGATCTTGGGGAAGTCGCGGAATGAATGCGTCCAGAACTTGCGCTTCGAGGGGCTCTCCCTGGAAGAGACCGACGGCAATACCAGGGGCTGGTGGACCATGGGGCATGGCAACAAGGACGGCGCCCTGATCTGGATGCGCAACACGACTGGCATCGAGGTGCGTGACTGCCACCTGAAGAACAGCGGCCGCAGCGGCATCATGCTCATCGGCCACAACATCGGCAACCGCATCACCGGTTGCTGGATCGAGCACATGGGCCTCAACGGCGTCACGCTCTGCAACAACTTCCTCGCTCCCGGCGGCAAGACCACCGAAGACCGCTGTGCACGGAACCTGGTGACCAACTGCCACATTCACAACGTGGGCGAGGTCCATTGCTATGCGGCCGGCGTGAATGTGTTCAATGCGGAGGACAATGAGGTCAGCCACTGCGAAGTGCACGATTCC
>JABGQJ010001271.1 GCA_018648945.1 Victivallales bacterium | reverse complement strand
CATCACGTTGGCGGCGTTGCGGGTGTTGCCGGAGGTGGCGGCCTGGCTTCGTGGCGAGGCGCGATTGCTGATCTGGGCCTACTGCGGGTTCCCGGACATGAACTGGGCGCAATACGGCACCTTCGGTACCGAGATCGCGGGCGCGCGCATGCCGGATACTCGGCGCGAGTGGGAGATCTCTCGCTATTGCCGCTACAACCAACTACGGGAGGAAGGGCACTTCATTGGCCACCATCCCAAGCAGGCCGTCGAGGGGCTGATTGGGCGCTACGAGGATGCGTGTCGCGCGGCCGACGAGGGCAGGGCGCGCGACGCGGTTCGCTTTCTTGGGGCGGCCATCCACTATCTGGAAGACTCTGGTTCGCCGCCACACGCGGCGGAGGTCAGCGGCCCCATGCACATGCTCTCCGAATCGCTGCGTGATCCCTCCCAGATCGAGATCACCGACTACCAACCGGCCACTTCTTTCGATCCGCGCGCTGCTGTTCGCCGTCTGGAGGCGTTGGGCATTGAGCAGCAGGGGCCGATTGCGGCGTTGCTGGTAGAGGGCAGTGCGGCAGACATTCTGCCCCATCAACTCGTCTGCGCCAATGAATGCGCGCGCGCAGTCGCCGACCTTCTCAATGAGTTCTTCCTGGCCTATGGCGAACGCTTCGACTTCCTGCCGCAGACCGCTCCCACCGGCCGCGAGTTGCTGCACAACGGCGATTTCTCTGAGCCGGGCGACATGCCCGAGTGTCCGGAGGGCTGGGTGATGTATTGGGAGGACCGGACCGACACGGGGGTGGTCGCCGAACGGGTGGTGTCTGCCGAGGGAGTGGAGGTGGTCATCGCCGATGCCCGGGACCGGGTGGCCTGTCAGACCACCTGGCCTCGGGTGGTGCGTGGCTTGGCCGGGCAGGTCTTCGTGTTGACTGGCGAGGTGCTGTGCATGGGCGGCGAGGCGGGGATTGAGGCGGTATGCACGGAAGATGCCACGGGGTTGGTCGCCGAGTTCCGAGCGCCGGCGGAGGGCAAGGGGACGTGGGAACGTCTGGAATTGGTCGTCACCATGCCGGAGGGTGGTGAGATCGTGCGTCCGGGAGTCTATGCCCGCGACTTTGCAGGTACCGCCCGTTTCCGTCGCCTCAGCCTCGTCGCGCGTTCTGAGTAGAGACTGTGAAGGAGATGACCATGAGCGATCCAACACGAACCAAGCACCGCATTCCCGTGATTCTGGATACGGATATCGGCGGTGATATCGACGATACGTGGGCGCTGGCGATGCTGCTGAAGTCGCCTGAGCTGGACGTGAAACTGGTGGTGGCGGATGCGGGCAACACGCCCTATCGCGCCAGGATCATCGCCAAGATGCTGGAGGTGGCCGACCGTACGGACATTCCGGTGGGGGTGGGGGTGGAGGATGAGCGCTACTGTCACCAGCGCCAGGCGGCGTGGCTCGATGGCTATGATTTGGCGGACTACCCCGGCACCGTCCACGGGGATGGCGTGGGGGCCATCATCGACACGATCATGAGTTCCCCCGAGCCCGTGACACTGGTCTGCATCGGGCCGGTGCCGAACATCGGCGAAGCGCTCCGTCGCGAACCGCGCATTGTCGAGAACGCCCGGTTCGTCGGCATGCACGGAGCGGTCTACAAAGGC
>JABGQJ010001270.1 GCA_018648945.1 Victivallales bacterium | reverse complement strand
AGGTGGGGTTTGCTGGCCAGGATCTTGAGGACCAGGGACTCGAAATACCCGACATTGGCGAAGAAGAGGGAGCCATCAAAGCGGCACACCGCGACCAGAGGGCACGTGAACAGCCCGTCTTCGTCAGCATCGCGCATGCTGCCATCGGGGTGAATGCCCCGCTCCGAGAAGCGCGGGCGCATGGTGCGGGAGAGGTAGAGAACAATGGAGAGAACCACGCCGACCAGCATGCCGATCTCCAGGCGGGGAGCCATGAGGAGAGTGGTCAGGAAGGTGGCGACAGCCACGATCGCGCAGTGCTTCTGGGCGCGCCACGCGCGTTTGATGGGGTCGAGTTGGATGAGCCGGGTGACGGCGTTGATGGTGACCACGCCAAGGGCGGCCTGGGGCATGTGGTAGAGCAAGGGAGTGAAGAACAGGAGGGTGAGGGCGACCACGGTACCGGCGACGACCGCAGAGAACGGCGTGCGGGCTCCCGCTTTCCAGTTCACGGCGGAGCGGGCGAAGGAGCCAGCGACCACGCAGCCCTGGAACATGCTGGCGGTGACGTTGGCGAGGCCTTGCCCGATGAGTTCGCGGTTGGGATCGAAGGGTTGGCGGGTCCTCGCGGCGATCACCTTGGCGATGGACACGGCAGACATGATGCCCACCAAGGCGATGGTGATGGCGGGGCCGATGAGTTGCAGGATGGCTCCCTTGTCGAAGGGGGGCAAGCGGAAGGCCGGGAGGCCGACGGGGATCTCGCCGACGATCCTGCCACCGGCCTCGGCAAAGCCGGTAAGCCAGGACACTGCGGTGGCCGCGGCGACGGCGGCCAGCACAGCGGGGAACTTGGGTTTCCAGCGCTTGACGCCGATGAGGATGGCGAAGGTAAGGGCGGTCATGGCCAAGGTGGCCAGGTGGGTGCTCGTGGCGGCTTGGACGAGGATCATCGCGGCCCTGTCCATGAAGCGGCTGGCGTCGCCAATGTCAATGCGGAAGAGCTTCGGGATCTGGGAGGTGGCGATGATGAGGGCGGCCGCATTGGTGAAGCCGCTGACCACCGGATGGGAGATGAAATCGACCAGTATGCCGAGTCTGAGGACGCCCAATGCGAGCTGGAGGACGCCCACCATGACCGCAATGAGGAGGGCATAGCCGATGTAGGACTCGGGACCAAGCCCGAGGGGTTCGAGCGCGGCGGCAGTCATGATGCACATGACGGCGGCGGGGCCACTCCTCAGGAGTCGGGAGGAGCCGAAAAGAGCGGCCACGACCATGGGTAGGAGGCCAGCGTATAGCCCGTGGATAGGCGGCAGGCCTGCAAGGTTCGCATAGGCCATGGACTGGGGAATGAGGACCAGCGCGACCGCGATGCCGGCGGAGATGTCCGCCTTGAGCGTCTCCGGATCGCGCAGTTCGCCCGCCCACTCCGGGACCAAACGGCGGATGGGGTGGCGTGCTCGGGTGGCGCCCATGCGGCAACTCCGGTTGTGGTCGGGCCCGGTTGCGGCGCGAGCCTGCCCCGGCGACTGCTGACCAGTCCCCGGGGAGACTAGTTGACCGTGCCGACCGTGATGTTCAGGTCTTCGCGGCGCTCCAGGCGATCGACAGCGCCATCCTTGATCCAGAGGATGCGGTCAGAAGTGGCCAGCATCTTATGGTC
>JABGQJ010000127.1 GCA_018648945.1 Victivallales bacterium | reverse complement strand
TTGGTACGGGTGGGCATGTACCCGTATCTGGTAACTCAGCATGCAGTGTCCTATGCAGGCCCGACCACAATCCCCCGGCGGCTCCGCAAGGCCAGCTCATGCTGCCGGATTCAGTACGCCCACTGGTGTTGGGCGGCTCTGCCGCAGTTGGGTTTCGTGGGCAGCGGGATGCGGAGTGGGGAAGCGCCGGGAAGGTCGGTCTCGACTAGCAGTTCCTTCCGGTCCGGGTCCTGGGTGAGATCGGCGACGGTAAGAGTGGCCTGGCCATTCTGTCGGCGGAGCATGAGGGCGGCAGGGGCGTTGACGCGCAGGCGCAGTTTGCCGACCTTGAGCGTGGCTTTGGGGGAGAAGATGATGGCCTGGATGAGATCACCGTTTGGGGTGGCGATGGCTTGGAACTCGGGGGTATTGGCGACGACTTCTGCGGGAATGGGCTGCTTGCCGAGGGGCTGGACGACATAGCCGTAGGTACTGCCAGCCGGCTTGTCGCCGTGGTCGATGCCGAGGCGGAAGACCGGGACTTCCTTGGGCAGGTCCTGGCGCCGTTTGTTGCCGCCGTGCCGGGCGACCCAGTCGGTGGGTTTGGTCTCGGCGACCAGTTCCACTACCCCCTTGGTCTGGTTGGCGAGGATGGTGTAGGAGATGCCGCTGTGTTCGACGGCAATGTCACCCATCTTACCGGGGTTCAGGCGGTGCTTCTGGGGCTTGTCGGGGGTGAAGGTCCGGGCATCGGCGCGAGCGGGTGTCACGGTGATGCCTCCCCGCCATTCGGGTTGGTCGATGGTGGTGCGGATGGTGCCAGGGACGTCGGGGGTCAGGTTCTCGATGCCAGCCCCGAGGCAGATCATGGCATCGCCCACTAGGAAGTAGGACTTGCGGGCACGCACACCGTAGAGGGCGGGGTTCGGGCTCTCCTTGCGTTTCCCCTTCTCGTAGACGAAGCCGGCGCAGCCATCCTTCCCATCGGCCACGCCGCCCGCGAGATTGGGGATGCCCCGGTAGCCGCTCCAGAGGTGGATCGGCTTGAGGGTCGTCTGGCGGACGGTAGTGCCGGGGATGGCCGCGGGATCCCACGCGCCTTTGGCGTTGCCGTATTCCAGGCCGTCGCGATGGATGAAGGTACTGCCGTCGGCAAAGAAGTCGGTGAAGAGCGAGAAGCCACCCGCGACCACCTCGTTGCTCTGGCTGCGGGAAGAGACCATGTTCACGCCGAGGTAGTATTCGGGGTGGCGGCGGACGATGTCGTCGTTGTTCCAGAAGACCCGGGTGCCGTGGATGGCCACCTTCTTGGCCTCGATCTGGGTACGGATCTGCTCCACGCGCTGTTTGGTGGCTTCGGGAAGCTGGAAGCCGAGAAGGCTGCCCGCGAGCCCAGCGATGCGCCCCGAGCCGGCGCCCGGTCCTGCGGAGAAGCCGCTGCGACCGGGGGAGAGCAAGGTCTGCCGCCCGAGGTACTGGTACCAACACATGCCTTCGACATAGTCGGCGGCGGCCTGCAATGCCGTCGGCGGGACACCGGCTTCCCAGGGCGTGTCTCGGAACCGTTTGAGAAGGCCGAGGATGCTGCTGACGCCATCGCTCGGATAGCCCCAGACGTAGCACTGTGGACCATGGCCCCAACCCGCGCCGTCAGCGCAGATCCCCTCGCTCCAGAAGGAGTCCTTCAGCGTGTTGTGGGAGACCGCGCTCAGCCCCCCCGCGCAGACCTCGGCGATGACATCGAACATGCGGGTGTCGGAACAAACAGCCGCTGCTTCGAAGGTCGGGCGGTAGGCGAAATTGCCGCCCACCCACCAGACATGCTTGCGGAACTGATCGGCGGTATAGGGATCCTTGATACTGTCGCGCCTGGGCTGGGTGAACGTCTGGCGCATGAGGCCTTGCAGCACCAGGGAGCAACGCCCGGCAAGCGATTCCGTGTCCTTGGCCTTCTCCGCAGCGTCGAGCTCCTCGAAGAAGGCGAAGTAGACGCCATAGGCGATACGCGGAATGCCGAAGCAGGAGACATGGAACCGGAACCAGCCATCGCACCGCCGCAGCTCGATGTCGCCGTAGTGGACAGCCGACTTCATCAGCTTGGCCTTGAGTGCTTCGTCGCCCTTGTGGTCGCCGTCATCCAGAATCAACTGGGCCAGCAACCGGATGCGCTTCCAGGCCTCCATCAGCTTGCCCGCGAGCTTCTTCTGCATGCCGCCGTTGTACTTCTCGGGCGTGAACCCGTCCAGATGCAGGTCGGAAAAGCGTCCGTCGTCTTCCAGCAATAGCAGCCACTTGGCCGTGTTCTCGGGTTTGTACTGCCCACGCACGGAGTAGTGGATGTATTTCCGGTTGGCCGCGAACTGCTGCCGGATTCTGGCGACTGCGGCTGGTTTGTCGGCGCCCATGGCGACGGCGACCAGAAGGAGAGTGGCAAGGGGGAAGCGGATCATGGTGTTCCCATTCGTTGCGGGGAGGTCATGGACGAACAACGTTCAGAAACGCCACGAAGTTGCTCCTATTGGGCGCGAGCGAGCGCGTCGAGCGCCTCCAAGTGCTTCACCAGCCCTTCCCGGCGCGTGGCATAGTCGGTGGCGGTGAGCCTTGCAGCCAGGTCGGGGACCTTGGAGCCGAAATCCCAGAGCTGCTGGCGGAACGCACGGGCGGCCCGGAGGGCGGGGGCATTGCTCTTGGCCAGGGCCTTGAGCCGGTTGTCCAGCGTTTCCAGGTAACGGAGGTCGTCGACGCCTTCGCGGAAGCACTCCCATTCGAGGGTGGAGACCATCTCCGGACGGGTCGGATGGGGGGCGGCGTAGGCGAAATCGTGGCGGTCGCTGTCGAGATCATCGAAGGGGTTGTTGCCGTAGGAGTAGTACTTCCAGGGCACGTGGCCATTGAGGGGGCTGCGCCAGAGCCAGTAACCGTTGCAGAGCCGGACCCACTCGCTGGTGACGGCGATTTCGCGGATGTTGTAGTAGCACCAGGCCTCGTCGCCGTCGGCCTTCAGCTCGTCCGCCAGTTCCTGCCAGTCGTGGCCTTCGTCCTGCCACCAGTCGAGGGTGTGGCCATGGTAGCAACGGACGTCCATCCACGGGGCCATGCGGTCTACCGGTTCCTGCCTGCGGTTGTGGAAGGTGATGTAGATGCGGTTGTCGCAGAGCTCGCGAGTGATCTTGGCGAAGGCCTCCCAGGCGGCGTAGCGGCCCTCGTTGAGCACTTCGTCCATCCAGGTGTAGACGAACTCGCCCGCTCCCAGCTCCTTCTCCAGCGCCTGGAGTTGGCGGATGCCCTCGCCGTAGATCTTCCGGAACTCCTTGCTGGCCAGAACGGCCTGCGCGTATTCGGGGGTCATTTCCCGCTTGATGCCGGCGACATCTGCCGCTCGGAGCGGGCTGGGATCGACGATATAGGGGGGGCCAAGGCCGGCTTCTCTCTGGAGTTCGATGGCCTCGCGGATGTTCCCGATGATGAACTCGGGACGCCCTTCCCCGGGCTTGTTGTACCACACATGCTCATGCCAGAGCAGCATGTTGCAGCCATGCTCCTTCAGATCTTGCATCTCGATTCGCTTCTGTTCGGGAGAGACGCCCCGGATGCCGTAATAGGGGCCGATGCGCCGGCGCGTCGGGTCCAGCTTGCAGGCGGCCACGCGCAAGGTGACGGGAAGGGAGGCGACGGGCTTCCCCCCCGCCCGCACAACCAGGGCACTCGTGTAGACCCCCGCCGGGGTGTCGCCGGGGACTTTGACGGTAACGACCAACTGGCGCAGTTGACCAGCCTTGACCGACTCCGGGGCTTCGGGCCAGAGGAACCGCCAGTTCCAGACGGCATCCTCGCGTGGACGGGTGTACTGCACGCGCTTGAGCAGGCGCTGGGTCCAACGGACCTGGACCGCGGTGGCCGGAATGCGGGCTCCCGTCGGTGCGGCCAGACTGCCCACAACGGCGCTGGGACCGGCAAGGTCCGCTTTGGCCAGGAAAGCGACGGCACGGGACTCGTACTCCCCCGGCGTGGCCAGCAGCGAGAGGCCTTTGGCCGTCTCAGCGGGAGCTTTGCTCAGGCTTGGCGGCTCGTCGATGGAGGAGGACAGCCAGACCAGACCGTCGCCCGGCATGGTGAACTCGGCTTGGTAGGGACCGATGGCGGTGAGGGCGAGCGGGGCCAGGATCTCCTTGGCCTGGGCCACTTTGACCATACCGGTGGTCCGCTGGTAGCGGGGGGAGCGGATCTCCAGAGCGACCTCGCCGGGAGGCAGGGCGCGGAGCACGAACTCGCCAAAGATGTCGGTGCGAGCCCGGCCTGTGAGACTGCGGACCGGGACGGCCGCGAGGGGGACGCCCTGGGCATCGACCACGGTTCCACGCAGCTCGCACATGCCACCAGCTCCTTTCTTGGCAGCGGCCGCATTGTGGGCGAAACGCAGGATGCCGAAGCGCTTCAGGACATGGAAGCCGCCGCCGGTGGGCGACCAGGCGGTGAGTTCCCGGCTGGGCCGCTCGCAGCGGCAGAAGTTGGCGCGCCATTCATCGCCGTCCTTCGGCGCGGGGGTGCCGAGGGCGGCAAAGGGGATCTCCACCTCGATGGTCCACGCATCGGCCTCGCGCCGACCTGCTGCCCGGATGCCATCGCCATCCCAGGCGAGCTGTTTCTTCGGTCCCAGCTTGTACATGATGTCGAAGAGTCCGCCTTCGGCATTCATGGCGAGCTGGTAATAGGGCTTGCCGGGCCCGCCCGGCTGGAGTAGGGCCTCCACGCCATCAGCGCGGAAGATCTCCATGTTGTCGTGCTCGGCGGGGCCCGTTCGTTGGGTCTCTTGCCCCTTTTCAAAGCAGCGATAGGCGAGGTACAGGGCGCGTTCGTCCCAGGTCGCCTTGACCCAGGTGGGCGTGTCGGGAGAGCCGCCTTGCCGGGTGGTCACGAAGGGGATGGCGGGGAGGGGTTGCCAGGCGGGGTCGTCGAGGGCGCCATCGATGGCTGGCTTGGTTGCCGCGCGGGGGACGACGAGGGTGTGGGTGAAGGCGTTTTCATCCAGAGCTTGCGGCTGGAAGGTGGTTGTCGGCGTGGGTGGGGGCAGAGCTTCACCGGTCATGAACCCGGTGCGCACGACCTTGGAGAGGCGCACCTCGTCGATCAGCCCCCCGAAGCGGTGTTCATCGCGTCCAGCTTCCGAACCGAGGAAGAAGTCTCCCGGGCCCTGCCTGAGTTCGCCGGGGTTCTCGGCCTCGCCAGCCAGCTTCCCGTCGATGTAGAGCTGCATCTTCTTGCCGTCGAAGGTACCGGCCAGATGGGTCCATTTGCCGACCTCCAGTTTGCCTGGAACGCTCTTCCATTCCTTGGCCATGACAAACCACGTCAACCGCCCGCCGCGCGTGGAGTAGAAGCCGAAGTTGGAGCTTCTGCCAACGATCCGCTGGAGGCGTTCTTCGCTCTCGCCGACGAGCTTGACCCAGCATTCGACGGTGAGCGTGGTCTTCGGTTGTGCCGCGATCGGCAGGCGGAAGAGAACGGGCTCGCCGGCGCGGGCATCCAGCGCCTTGCCGAACCGCCCTTCGACGAGTCCGGGCGTGCCGCCTTCCAGGGCGATGGGCACGAGCCCGTCATTGCGCACCGGCAGCTGGTCGAAATGGAACAGCGCGAGGGTGGCCGTATCGCGGACCGGGGCACGGGGCTCGGCCGGGAGCGGCATGGCCAAGGCGAGGAAGATCACCAGCAACAGGGATGAACGGATCATGGTGTGGGTTCCTTGAGTTGGGCTCCACAGCAGAATAGGCGTCAGATGTCGGAGTCGCGACGCCCATGCGCTTTCCCCACCGTATGGGAGGCAGCGGAGTTCGTCAAGAGTCAAGCGGCAATGAGTTGACCTCGTCGGTAACGCAACCTATCCTATGCGGTCCCGCCTTTACCAGGGGCGAGGACTGTTGCCCCTGCCACCCCTGCCGTCAGGAATGCGCCCGAGGAGCCATGAAGCGACATCGTCGTGCCCATGCCATCGCCACCCAGTTGCGCCAACTGGCCTACGCCAGCCTGCGGCGCGGCTTTCTGGTTGCGGTTCTGGCCATCGCGTTCGCGACTCCGGCCTGGGGGAAGTTGCCGGAGGGGGCGACGCCAAGAGAGACGGCGGAACTGGCGAGGCGAGCGGTTAGGGGCGGTGCCTTCGGCGAAGCGATCCCGCTGCTCACCCAGCTCATCGAGTGGTTGCACGAGAGCAAGCGGTACGCAAACGATGTGTCCAAGTACCGTTTCCAGCTCGGCTTGTGCCACTACCTGACCGGCAGTTTCCCCGGCGCGCGGGACGCCTTCAGGACGTATCTCGGCAAACACCGCAATGGGAAGTATGCGTGCCAGGCCTCGATCTACTTGGGCGACAGTCTGCGCTTCGACGGCAAGCTGAAGGACGCCCTGCCACAGTACAAGAAGACGCTCAAGGGCTATCCTCTCCTGCTCGACGCAGACCTGCGCACGGACATTTACTCCTCCATGGCCCGCTGCCATCTGGCGGCGGACAACTGGAAGGACGCCATCCCGATGCTCATGAAGGTATACCGCAATGCCCCCGACCAGATGCGGGCCAGTTGGGCGGCAACCTTGCTGACGGTGGCCTACCTGAAGGAGCTTCAGCTCGACAACGTGTACGAGCTGGTGCCGTACCTGATGAACGAGGATTCACTCGCCGGGTGCAGCGTGGCGTTCAACCTATCGGCTCTGGAGGCCGGTGATGGTCTGTTTGCCGACGAGCGCTACCGCGATGCCCTCTGGGTGTACCGGCTCGTCCATCCGCGTGCCTGGATCGAGAAGCAGGCCAAGCGCCAGGTCCGGAAGTACCGGCAGTACATCGAGGACTTGTACGAGCAGCCCGGCAAGTACCGGGAACTGATGCGGGCGCAGGAGACCTTGGGAGAGGCGGAGGCCGCCGTGACCGCCCTGAAGGAAGTGAAGGACTACGACGTCGAACTGAAATTCCGGATCGCCCGTTCCTACATGGAGGTCCGCCGTTTCCGGGACGCACGGGGACTGTTCCTGAATCTCCGCAGCGTGTTGGACGAGACCCAGGCGGAAGAGCCGCTCTACCTGGGTTTCATCTGCTCCACCAGCCTCCGTCCTTGGGACCGAGCGTTCCAGCACGGCATGGAGTATCTCAAGGACTACCCCCATCCCAAGGGCCAGTATTACGACGCGGTATCGCTTTCCCTGGGCCAGATGCATGCCGCCCTCAAGCAGTGGCCGAAGGTCATCAGCGTCGTGACCAAGGCGCTGGAGGTCCACCCCGAGCACGAATCCTCGGCCGAGTGCATGTTCCTCGTCGGCTACGCCTCCTTTATGGAGGAGAAGTATGGCGATGCGATCAAGTGGCTGAAGGGGCTGAACGACACGTTCCCGGAACATGAACGAGTCGAGGAATCCACCTACTGGCTGGGCATGGCCTACCTCTTCCACACCAACTACAAGAAGGGCTTCCAGACCTTCGACCACTTCGTCGGGGCGTTCCCGGATTCCCCGTACGTGGAGGACGCGACCTTCCGGCGCGCGGTCTGCCAGTACGGGCAGAGCCTGTTCGCCGAGACGGAGGCCTCCCTGCTGGCCTTCAACGAGCGCTACCCCAGGAGCAAGCTGGTCGGCGAGTCGTATATGATGTTGGCGGATATCTCCGGCAGCACCGGGCGCCTGAAGCAGGCGGTCAAGCGGTTCGACCGGGCTATCAAGCGTGGCGACGACCTGAATATCGAGCTCTACAACTACTGCTGCTTCCGCCGCGGGGAGATGAGCAAGGACCTGGAGGACTTCCCCGCGATCGAGGCCCACTTCACGGCCTATATCGAGCGGAACCGGGAAGGCTCGAACCTGCCCATGGCCGTCTACTGGGTGGCCACGGCGAAGTGGCAGAAGGACGACAAGAAAGGAGCGATGGACTACCTGCTGGCCAAGGTGGAGAGCTACGGTCGGGATCGCCGTGCCCTTGGCATCGACTTGCTCCTCCAGGAGTGGGTGAGCAAGTCCCAGAACCTCCAGGCCTCAACGCGTGCGGTCGCCTGGGAACGGCTCCGGACCCGGGCCAGGGAACTGGAGAAGGATGGGTCCCGCACCTTGGCTCTGCGGATGAAGCACATTCTCCTCTTTGCGCCGGCCCCGGCGTCCGACAAGGACGACCCGCCCAAGGCGGACCGCGCCGATGTGGCGCAACTCCGGGCCGAACTGCTCAACGTGGCCAATGTGGCGGCGGCGCCGCCAACCGTGCTGGAGTACATGATCGACGAGGGACCGAAGGACGGGAAACCGGAACTGGCCACGGCAGCGGCCGAGGCCGTGCTCCAGGACTTCCCCGAGACCGACTATGTGGTCCCGGCCCGCATGTGGCTGGCGCGCGAAGCCATCAAGAGCGAAGCGTTCCAGCTGGCCGAGACGCACCTCGATGTGATTCGGGAGGTCTTTGCCACGAGCGACGCTGCCGCCGACGCCCTGCTCATGCTCGGCGACATGTACCTCTCCCAGAAGCGGCCAAGCAAGGCGGACACCTGCTACAAGGACGTGCTCAGCGTGCGTTCCTGGCGTGGTCCCAGATCACCGCGTGCGGTCTTCGGGCGCGGGGAATGTGCCCGCCAGCGACGCCAGTACCTGGAGGCCTGCGCCTTCTACGAACGCATCTACCTGCTCTACGCGCACTACAGCCCTTGGGTGGCCAAGGCCTATCTGGCCAGGGCTCAGTGCCTGGAGCGGCTGAGGAAGCCGGGGGCCGCCCGGGAAGTGTTGGAGACGATGCTGGTGAACGAGAAACTCGCGGAGTTCCCCGAGTTCCAGGAAGCCAAAGCCCTGCTTGCCAAGACGCGGAGCCAACCGTGAGGCCGACACCTGCCATCGCCATTGTCCTGCTCGCCGCCGCCGGGTTCGTCCGGGGGGCCAACCCGGCCGCTCCGCAGCCGTTGACGGCTCAAATCCGTTTGGAGAAGGTGAAGCTTCGCCCCACGGTCCTGCTTATGGGGCGCACGGCGGATGGACGGATGGTCTGCCGTGACCTGAAGCCGCCTGGCACGGTCTGGCGTCTCAAGCCGGCGGAGGTGTCACGCATCCGTTTCGACTTCAAGTACGACCGGGCACTGGTCGCGAAACTGCGCCGGTCCGGTCGTTGGACCCAGGCGGCCATGGTGATGGGCAAGGCGGTAATCCCCGCCCTCCCCTATCTGGACATCCCCCACAACAACGGCATCGGTCTCGCCATGCGCACGGGGAACTACCTGACCAGGGGCGGGGATCTCAAATCCGGTTTCTCCCTCGCTCCGGCGGCCCGCAAAGCAGGCGCTGCCGAGTTCAAGTACGCCTTGGCGATCTTCCAGAAGGTCGCGGCGGCGGAGTGGAGCGAGCGCGCCGCCGAGGCCCAGATGCGCGCCTGCATGTGCCTGGTTTTCCTGGGACGGACCGAGGAGGCGGAAGAGACCTTCGAGGCCATTGCCGAGCCGGAAGTGGATGGCGACGAGTATGGCGTCTACCAGCTCGCGAGAGCCTACTGCTGGGCAGCCAAGGCCAAGGCAAGGGAAGCGGCAGACGAGAAGCGCGCTGCAGAGTGGCGGCTGGCCGTCGAAGCGGCTGTCCATTCCTCCGACTTTGCCAGCAAGGATATTAACACATTCCCCTCGGCCCTGCTGCTCACCGCCCAGTGCTACGAGGAATTGGGCGACTGGTACCGGGCGCGGGACGTGTACTACGGGCTGGCCAAGCTATTCGCCAGGACTCCCTGGGGCGTGGTCGCTCGACGGGGCCTCAGGAGAATCCTGGACGACGGGAAGACTGCCAAGGACGAAGCGGTTGCCTCGAGGGATGTGTTCTTCGGCATCGACGAGGATCTCAATGCCGAGTCGCGCAAGCTGCTTGGTATCGATGAGAACGGCAACCCCGTTGTCCCGCCGAAGGACCCCAAACCTGCGGACAAGAAGAACTAACCTGCCATAGGAGATATATCGGACATGAAGCGCAACCAATACGTGGCCGTCCTTGTTCTTGGCCTACTCCTGACCGTGGTCTGGAACACCGTCGCCCAGGACGCGCCCGAGCCAACCACGGAGCCCAAGGCCGCCGCCGTGGAGAAGACGAAGACGGCGGCGAAGCTGACCTTGGGGGGGCTCTGGAAACAGGGCGGCTTGATCATGTACCCGCTCGGGCTGCTCTCCGTGGCCGCCGTCGGGCTGACCATCTATGGCTTCACGGCCACGCAGAGCCGCAAAATGCTGGGCACGGACCATGTGCCGGTCCTTCAGCAGGAACTGATGAGCCTGCATGTGGAGGAGGCCAGGGACATCTGCAACGGGGCGCCGGGATTGCTCACCAATACCTTGAGTGCCGGGCTCGACCGACTCAGCGACGGCGTGCTCGACGTGCCCAGCATGGAGAAGGCCATGGAGGAGGCCAGCGTGCACGAGGTCACCGCCGGGCTCAAGCCGATCAGTTACCTGTCCATCATCGCCCAGGTCGCCCCCATGCTCGGGTTGCTGGGCACGGTCAGCGGCATGATCAAAGCCTTCCAGAAGATCGGGACCGGGGGCATGGGCAACCCGGAACTGCTCGCCGCCGATATCGGTGAGGCCATGGTCACCACCGCCGGCGGCCTGCTTGTCGGTATCCCCGCCATGTTCTTCTACTTCTACCTGAAGAGCCGGTACCTGTCCAATGTGTCCGAGATGAGCCGGGTGCTCGGCAACCTCTGCCATCAGCTGGTTTCTGCCGCACGCACTGGCGACGTGGACGAATAGCCCGAGGCACCGGCACGATGAAAATCGAGCTTCTCGATCAAGAAGAACCAGCCTTCCAGATGGCACCCATGATCGACATGGTGTTCCTGCTGCTGGTGTTCTTCATGTGCGCCTCGCAGATGAGCCAGAAACAGAACCTCCCCATGGAGATTCCCACTGCCAGCCGCGCCGTGGTACCCAAGGACCGTCCCCACCGGTGGGTCGTGAACATCACGGAGGAGGGCGATCTCTACAGTGGTGACAGGCCGATCAAGCTGGGGGCCTTGGCCACTCAGGTGAAGGCGCGTCTGGCCGCTGTCCCGGATCTGAAAGTCTACATTCGGGGAGACCAGAGGTGCGAGCACCGCCACGTGAAGAAGGTGATGAACCGGCTCGCCGAGGTGGGCATCGATAGCTACATCTTCGGGGTCTACATCCCGACCGCCGAACAGGAGGTGGTGCCCCAATGAAAGTGAACGTACCCCCGAACGACGACCCGGAACTGAATGTCGCCCCCCTGATCGACATGGTGTTCCTGCTGCTCGTCTTCTTCATGGTCAGCGCGAGCCTGGCGAAGTCCGAGGGCGACATCAGCATCCGCCTGCCCGGGGCCGTGGCCCAGAGCGAGAGCGTGGACATGCCCGACGAGCAGATCGTGGAGATCACCGAGAATGGCCGCGTCTTCCTGAACGGGCGCAGCTTCGACTCCGAGACCTCCCACGAGCTTCCCGAGCTGTACGCCACGCTGGTGGCCTACAACACCGCCGCCAAGGGCAACAAGAACAAGGCCATGCTCACCATCATGGCCGACGACAAGACCAAACACCAACGAGTCATCGATGTGATGAATGCCTGCGCCAGCGCGGGCATCAAGAACGTCACCTTCTCCTCCTCCGCCACCGAATAGCCGCCGGGCAGCGCCCCGCCCAGAGGGCAGGCAGACATGAAACGCGAACTCTCCGAATTCTTCCTCGGCCTCGGCTTCAGCCGGATCTCGGCCCGCCGCCGCAAGCAGCTCTGGATTCTGCTGGCGGCGAGCCTGGCCCTGCACGTCGTCGGTGGCCTCGTCTTTGCGGGCTACGTGGTGATGCGCAGCCAGCAGCAAGAGAAGCCAGTCTTCGTGGTCCCCCCTCCCATCAAGACCTACGAGCCGCGCAAGCTGGAGCACCGGGTGAAGGTGCAGAAGAAGCAACGCAGTTCCAGCCGGCCCTCGGTCGTCCCGCGCATGGCAGCCCTGAAGCCATCGGACCTGGCCCTGCCCAAGATCGATCTGGACCCCAAGCTGATCCGCACCAGCTTCCAGCCCAAGTTCAAAGCCGTATCAGGCACGGGCATGGGGGCTGGTCTGGGGACCGGCTACGGCCTTGGCGGCTTCGGTACGGGCGTCTCGAACTTCAATTTCTTCGGCATTCGCGGCAAGGGCGACAAGGTCGCCATCCTGATGGATGTCTCGGTGAGCATGGTCGAGGAGGATCGTGGGGGATTCGCCGGCTTCACCCGCGTCCAAAGCCGGATCAACGATGTGGTGACGAAGCTGGACGAAGCCGCCGTCTTCAACGTGATCGCTTTCGCCGATGCCGCCGAGACCTGGCAGTCCTCCATGGCCATCGCCAGCGCCAAGAACAAGGAGGAGGCAAGGAAGTTCATCCAGCGGTTCAACCGGGATCAACGGAACTGCGGACTGAAGAAAGGCAATGTCACGGCCGCCGACCTCGGGGTGCGGGCCATGGGCGGCGAGACCCGTCTTGACCTGGCCTTGACCGCTGCCTTCCAGAACGGCGCAGATACCATCCTCGTGATCAGCGATGGGCTGCCGCGCGTGGAGAAGGGCCTGTCCAAGGAACGGCAGGCCGAGTACGACAAGAAACTCGCCGAGTGGCAGAAGCGCAACGCCAAGGCCCTCGCCAATGTGAAGTATGTGGAAAGGAAGGTCTGGGTGAAGGGGCACGACGGCAAACTGCGCGAAGGCGGGCCCGCCGGACCAAAGCGGGCCGGGCGCGAGGTGACCAAACGAGTCCCCGTGGGAATGCCCGGCGGCAAGCCAAAGGCCCCGGGCCCCGGCTATTGGACGTTGGACGACTTCCTCAAACACCTTGGGCTGCTGCACCAGAGCCTCTACGCCAAGAAGGGACGGAAGCTCCCGGCCATCCACTGCATTGGCTACCAGATCGACCACGATGGCGGCCGCTTCCTGCGCAAGGTCGCCCACGCCTACAAGGGCAGGTACCGCCGCGTCAACCGGATCCGGTAGGAGTCCCGCCGGGTACCAAGTTGCCCGAGCCAGGGGCAAGTCGCGTCAGCGAGACAGGTGGAAGAACTGGCGCACCACGTCTGCGAAGTCTGCCCCCAGGCGTTGCCAGTCGGCGGCGAGGGGCTGGCGGCCGAGTCCCTCGGCGTGATTGTGGCGCAGTTCCCAGATGATCGCGTCGATCCCGTAGATCTCGCTCAGCCCTTCGCCGAAGGTGCCGGGATTGCGGAAGCCGTGGCCCGTGTGGCCTTCGCGGAACCACGTGTGGGCGCGCAGCAGCTCCTCCAGACGCCCCATGCGCTCGCGGTGTCCGGCCTCGTCCTGGGGGGGGTGGGAGAGGTGCAACTGACCGCCGCCATCGTTGTGCAGATCGATCGCCAGGCGTGGAACCTGCCCCAGCCGGGCCTGTTCGGCGAACCAGTTCGCCAGGGAGGCATTCTCGGGGGCCAGAACTGGATCGTGCGGGATCTGCGCATCCCACTCGCGGTTCGGATCGATGCCGGTCACGGTGAACCGGCTCATGCCCCGGTGGACCCCGTCGCGATTGGCCATGGGTTGAATGCAGAAGCGTACCTGGTCGAGAATGGCTTGGCTCTCTGCGCTGCCATCGATCAGCCGGTTCACCAGCCCCTCGATCAGCCAACTCCCACCGGTCTCCCAGGGATGGGCGCGCGCCCGCAGGAAGACGCTGGCGGGCGCATCCATGCGGCCCAGCTCAAGCATGGCAAGGGAGCGCCCCTCCACCGTGGCCCCCATCTGGTACACTCGCGCCTGGGAACAGGGCCCCACGCGCGCCAGCAGATCATCCAGGTCGGCTTCGGTGTAGGGGACGAGAATGGCGAAGTGGGCGACCTCGCCAGATACGGGGACATCGAACTCAATGGCGAACCCCGCCACCTCGCTGCGTCGGCCGTCGAGCCCTGTCCAGGTCTGTCCGTCCGCCGAAACCACGGCCCGGACGGGCTCGTTGCGCATGGCTGGCGCTTCCCGACCGTTCCAACAGTTCATCACGTCCGCGAAGCGTACGGTCACGTCCGATGCGGCCCCCTCGGCCACCCGCAAGCGCAGATGCCAGTGCGTGAACTGGCAGTTGGGCGTGCAGCGGGCGTGGTCGGGGATGGGGAAGAGCTCCACCACACCGTCCTCGGCTTGCCGCCAGCGGAGCGGGGAGGCGTTGGGGAAGAAGGTATCGACGAATATGCGAGCCATGGTCGGTCTCCCGTTGGGTTCAGGCCAATCTCGCCTGTTCGGTGGCTGTTTCAACAGTAACGGCTCAGTCATGGGTGGAGGTCTCTCTCGGCGGTTGAGCGAGGCGCTGGTCTCCACACCTGTCCCCGGCCGTTTGGTCGGCGCGCCAGCGGTGGCGGTCGCGTTGGGGAGCGGTACTCCGCTCCCCAACGCACTCACGTGGGGTCCGGGGAGAC
>JABGQJ010001269.1 GCA_018648945.1 Victivallales bacterium | reverse complement strand
CCTTCGTGGAGCGGGAGGGGACCACGGCCGCTGCAATCGCTCGGGAGATCGAGCTGAAGCCCACTAAGACCCATGTGGATTTCATGGATCTTGGCACCGCGCATCTGTGGGAGGGCCATTATCTGGAGGCCGCCCAGGAGTACGAGGTGGCGGCTCGCCAAGCCAGAAACGAGGACGAACTGGCGGCAGCCCTCTACGCAAAAGCTGGGGCCGCAGCCTATGCGGGGCAGATGCCGGTCGCACTGAGGACGGCCGACTTGTTGGTGCGTCTCCGTCCTGACGACGACGAGCCCGCGTGGCTGCGGTTCGCGTTGTATCGTCATTCTGGGGATGCCCTTGGGCTGGCGGTGGCAGGAGACCACGTTCTTCGGACGGATCCTGCCGCAGGTGGGCACGAGGTTTTCGCGGTCACAGGTACTGCTCTCGCGGTCGCGGCTACGGTGACGCTATTCACCGTCGCCACGGCGGGAGGCGTCGCGGGGGTCGCCCTGACGCCACCGGAGGAACGCCGCGAGGTCGCTCTACAGGTCGCCAAGGGCATCAGCATGATGGGTGTTGCCGCGACCCTTGGAACGGCGGCGGTAGCCAACCCCGCGGCAGGTGATGCGCTCGCCTCTCTCGGTCGTGCCTTGGTCGAAGCACAATGATCCTGCTACTTCTCGCCTGTGCGTTCGAACCAGAGTTACCATCCCACGAGGGGTTTGCGGATGTCACCACCGATGTTGCAAACTACCCCGCTGTGAGCCCAAGACGCGCCTCTCTACCTCAGGGCTACCATGGCGTTGTAAAGGTCACTGCCGAGCATGGCGTTGCCGACGAAGACGACTGGGCGTCGTACATTGTCCAAGGGGCGGGCAGCTTGGTTGTCCACCGTGGCCGGTGGCTCGTTGTGACCGTGCGCCATGTCGTGATTCCGGATCCCGAGCGCCCACCACCCATCCTCGACGGCACCCTCAAGCATGTTTCCAACCTCCGCACCCGTATCGCAATAGGCTCCCTCGGGGTTCATCCGGCATCGTTGCGAGTTTCGGGTGAGCACGATTTGGCGGTGCTCGAACTCCACCGCGAGGACTGGGCCGCAACCATGGACATTCTGCACGCCCATCCCGATGGCCCGCTTTCCCTGCATGGTGCTGCGGTCAAGCCAGGTGGCACAGTCCAGGCATGGGGCTTCCCCGCCAAGGAGCATCCACAGGTGCAGACACCAGTGATATCCGCGCAGAGCCGTGGTTTCTTCGTACTGAATCAGGCGTTGATGCGCGGATACAGTGGCGGCCCAGTGCTGAGCGTTGACGGACCGGCGATGGCGGGCGTCATCACCCGTGCCGACGACGATGCCGACCAGACCACAGTGCTCCACTGGGCACTCGTCACCGAGCTGATGGCGAACGACCAAGGTATCGAAATAGAGGTTCCTGGCGAAGGCGTGTATGCGGGGAAGCCCATCGAGGTTCGACAATAGGGTCGGCGGAAACAACCGCGGTCCGTTTTGTAGACAGGGCATGCCGGAATTCGTCCTCCGGTGGATCAGAGCCTGTTTCGTCTACAACCTGCATTCTGGCGTCCGAATCGCTGCCCCCGACGCGCCGGTCCACCTTGAGCGGCGGTTGACTTCCGTCCAGGCGCTGACAGTGGCAGCATCACCAAACCCCACT
>JABGQJ010001268.1 GCA_018648945.1 Victivallales bacterium | reverse complement strand
CTAGTTGGGATAGGAGTAACCGCATGGAGGGCGACTGCACCCCCGAAGTGCAGGTCGGGGAACGCAAGGTGTGTGAGGTCGTCGACGTGGAAGGATGGCGATGGCTCGCGCCTTGGTGAAACGTCGCGAGCAGCGGCGAGCATCTCGGGAGACAGATCGACACCGATGACTTCGCGGTATCCCAAGCGCACCATCGCGTGGGCGACTTCCCCAGCGGCACATCCCGCATCGAGGATGCGTTCGCCCTTCGGTAGGTAGGTCTCCAACAGGCCACGCAGAAAGCCGGGCAGACAGGCGTCCCGCTGATGCCCCCGCGAAGCCTTGCCCGCATAGGCTGCCACCGTGTCCCCGTGCGCATATGACGAGCGCACGAATGCAAGATCGACCTTCCCTGTGTGCGTCATGGCAACGGGACCTCCGGTTGGGGGCGCTCCCTCCTCCCGAGGGCATCGTCGTACCTGCTCACATCATCAGCCCTATTCATGGGCCGATCCTCTCGCCGTACAACCACCGACCGCCGGCCGCCTGCGGACAATGTCGGTGATGCACTGCACGAGGCGCTCCAGAGTGAACACGGCCGTCTCGGGCGGAAGGTGCACAAAGCCAACCCACTCGGGCTGCCCCAGCCGTTCGCGGAAGTCCAAAGCGGCCCAGAAGGTACTCTCGCAGACGTATTGCCCGGCGTCCTCGGAGATGCGCGCCGGGAGTTGTGCGGTCGCCGCCGCCGAGAGGATCTCCTCTGCGGGCCAGGCGGTCTCCAGGATCTCTGGGCCGGGGAAGGCGCGGAATTGCTCCGGTTTGCGGGCCTTCGTCTCGACGCCCAGGCTGCCGGGCCTGCCCAGACCGAGGCACAGGCACGCCGCCGGTCGTTTCTCGGCGAGGGACTCGGTGAGCTCAAGCCGCGCCTGCAGGTAGTCAACCGGGAGAAGCTGCGCGTAGATGAGGGTCGGCATAGCTCGGTTCACCGCTGCGACCACGTCCCAACTGACATTGGTCGGGTTTCCTCCGAACGGCTCGAAGCCCGTGAGTAACACACGCCCATTCATGTCACCTTCGCTCCATTCTGAAGTCGCCGTACTCTGTAGAGTCGAGGACCTGTCGCCAACCCCCTTGCGGACGGAGTGCCACAGTCAGGCTTGGTCTGGCAATCTCTCCATCACAGCGTGAGTGCCAGTCTTCCGAGTCTCCGCGAACCCCAGTTTCCGGTAGAAGGCCGCTGCTCGCGGGTTTGCCTTCAGGACCCTCAACCGTATGGGGAGACCGTGCCCTTCGGCATCTTCGATTACTCGCTTCATGATCGCCTCGCCGATCCCCCGGCCTTGGTGCTCCGGCAGGATGAACAGCTGGTTGACCTTCATGCAGTCGAGCCCCCGAGCCACCACCAAGACCCCAACGTCCTCGCCAGACACCTGGACCACCTGGAACTCCTGCTCCGCAAAACGCCTTCGGTGCAGTTGGCGTTGCTCAGCTTCATCCCATCCCCCGGCTGCCGCGACGTACGTCCGGAACGCCGCCTTCTTGGTCTGGTAAGCGAACTCGCTGTCAGCGTTGGTTGCTTGTCTCAGGTTTGCGTCAAGCATGTGTCCGCTCGGCCTTCGCGTTCCTGGTGGATTGAGCAGTTGGGCCTCGGCCAAGCCAAGCACGGCCAGTATCCG
>JABGQJ010001267.1 GCA_018648945.1 Victivallales bacterium | reverse complement strand
CCCTGGGGCGGACATCGGTACCCAGGGCGGCTCTCCTTTGATCTCTTTGCCTTTGGCGTGCCGATGGTGGTCAATCCCGGCTCGACGCTCTCCTACTCCATGCCGGTCTACCGCAAGTGGTGCTCCCAGACCATCGGGCACAACACGGTTATGATTGACAACCGGAGCCACAGCGACTTCACCGCCGAGCCTGTCGCCTGGCGTGAGGGCAAGAAAGCCGTCTTCGTCGCCGCACGAATCGAGAGTCAGGGCTTCGTGTATCAGCGTAGCATCGTTTCAGTGACGGGGGAATATGTCTTCGTCTTCGACCGCCTGGCCGGGGAGAAGGGCAAGGTCCCCCTTGCCTGGCTCTTGCACAGCCCTCTGGCCCTCCGGCAGGAGGAGGGAAGCATAATCGGTGGTGGCAACGGGAAGCCGGGCCTGCTGATCACTCCCGATACCGCAACCCGCGAGGCAAGCAAGACGGTCTTTGGCAAGGGCTACGCCGCCGTACCCGTGAGCTACCACGAAAACTACAAGCCGCTCGACGCGTGGCGTGACGACGTGCCATATCTACGGATCAACTCAGAGACCGACGCGACGCTTGGCGGGCAGACCTACGGTGTTCTTCTCGCGCCCTTCAGGAAGACGCCGCCCAAGGTGGCAGTGCTGACGCAGAATGTGCCCGATACCACCCGTCTCGACATACATGCGGTCGCCATCCAGTGGCCTGATCGGACCGACATCCTGACGGTTGACTACCGCAACGGGAAGACGACCTGTCGCATTGAGCGCAAGGACGGGAATGGCACAACGCTCTGGTCGGAGGAGTAGCCCAGTTGTCGCCGGCCGCACCAGAGTGCTCCCGGGTTGGCGATCCGCGGGGGTTACTCGATCTTGAGCCCCTCGGTGTCGAAGTGGGCGATAGGAGGCCGGGCATCGGGACGAGCAGTCTCAAAGGTCACGTTCCGGAGCGCGATGTCCTTGGCGTGGCGGATGAAGAGCCCGTGGGCGGGAAGGGTGCCAAAGTTGCCAGCGTGGGGGTAGACATCGGGCCGTTCGGGGAGCTTGGCCGCGTCGGGAACGGTGGTCGCGCCGCCGGGCACGCGCACGCGCATGCCGTCGATGGACACGTTCTCGATGAGATGGCCGGGGAGTCCGGAGATGCAGCTGTCATAGGGGGTTTCCGCGCGGCCCGTCGCCCACTCGGCGTCGGCGATGCCGTGTTCCAGCAGGATCTCGCGCCATGACTTGTGCCCGATCTCGACTTTGACATCGCGGATGCGGATGTTACGCAAATGGCCGACCTTCGGCGTCAGGCCCTTGCCCCAGTAGTGGGGGCGGAGCCGCGCGCCCAGGCGGATGTTGAGGGCCACCAGGGCGTCGTACCCGCGGACCTTCTCAATCACGATGCCGCTGGTCTCCGAGCCATCGACCGAGTAGAGCTCCAGCGCCTTCGAACCGTAGCAGGTCAGGTCGCGGCAGAGCAGATTCTCGTAGGCGCCTCGCGTCTCCGTGCCCAGCTTGAAGGCACCCCGGTACGTGTGGCAGGTATTGCCGATCACCTGGATGTTTCGGTTCACCCGCTCGCCGCGCTGGCTCTTGATCACGATCGCGTCGTCATCGGAAATGACGGTGCACCCCTCGATCTTGACGTTCTCGCAGCCGGAGAGATCGATGCCGTC
>JABGQJ010001266.1 GCA_018648945.1 Victivallales bacterium | reverse complement strand
GCTCTGCCTCAGGCAGGCGGGCGTTCTCGATGAAGTGAGGAGAGAGGTCCATCCCGTGGCTAGACCTAGCGCGAAAAGCCCCCTGGCAGCCTCCTGGCGGTGGACATCGCGGCGATTCCGGGCAAGCGGCGGCAGATTTCCCCGCCGAGCTGGCGCCCGAGGCGTCGAAACGGGCGATTGCGCCGCACCAACGCGAGAAGCCGGTTTTCTGGGACACGGGGAATCGCCCCTCGCCGGTTGGCGAGGGTTCCTGAGCGGTGCGCTCGGAAGCGAGCGGTCAGGCAGCCTGGGCGTCAGGCTCCGCATCGCATTGCGTTCCCCTGGCGCGCAGCATGATGGCTCGGCGCATGTTGTAGACAATGACCTTGCCGGTCAACTCTGCCCGGACTGCGGCGATGCCGCGCCGGCGAAGCCGTCCGAAGCCATGCACGTGCTTGAGGCAGAACATGAGTGATTCGACGGCGGAGCGATCCGCGCGCGCCTTGGCCAGGACCGGGTCGGCATACGCTTCCTCGCCGACGAGCTTCAGGGCCTTGGAGCCGCTGAAGCTGATGTGCTTCACCTTGAGTTTCGCGAGGGCCTTGTGGTTTGCCTTGGAAGTGTAGCCATCGTCGAAGCCGGCGAGTTTGAGCTTGACCCCGGTGTTGTCCATCGCCTCGTGGACGAGCGGGAGGAGCATGGCCGAGTCGGCGGCGTTCCCTTCGGGCACGAGGAGGGCCGCGACGAACCCGTTGCCGCTGCGGGCGAGCTGGGGTTTGTAGCCGATTACGGGGATGCGGTTCCCCTTGGCGATCCAGGCTGCCGTCTCGTCGGCGACGGAGAGGACGCGGTGCGTGCCCTTCGGCTTCCTGCCGTCAAGCACGCGCTTCACGCAGCGCTCGTGGATGTGGCAGGCATCGGCCAGGTCGTCCACGATCCCTCCCCAGCAGCGATCCCGGCGCGAGAGAAGGAGGGGGTTGGGATCCGCCGGACCTTCCGCCTCCACGGCCCGCTTCGCCTCCTCCCACAGGCGGCCCAGCAACTTCGCCGATGTTTTCAGGTACTGGCGGTACAGCTTCTTCCGTCCCTTGGCGTTCTTGGCCACGTTGATCTGGAAGTCCAGCTTGTGCAGTTCCTTCAGCCATTGCGGCACGCGGAACTCCCGGAAGTCCGGGATCCCGAACCGGGAGAGCTTGCCACCCACGTTTGCCGCCCGTTCCAGGAACCGCAGAATGAGGCGGGAGTCGGTCGGATGCTCCGCGTTCGCCTCGCAGGCGGTGCTATCCCCGCAGAGCGTGTCGAACCCGTCCAGTCCCTCCGCCTGGACCAACTGCAGTTGGCAGCGAACGATCAGCCCCAGCGTCTCTTCGCTCAAGGCGTTCACGTTGTCGCCGATGGTGCGCGCGCCGGGCAGTGAAAGCCCCCGGTCCGTCAGGTAGTTGTGGATGGCCAGTGAATCCACCAGCCGCTCCGCCCCCTCCTGGGTGTAGACCGACTGGAAATGATGCGACACGACAAGGAAGGTGAGCACCGTCTCGGCAGACATGCGCGGCCGCCCGTCCGAGAGCGGCGACACGACCAGCGGGCTCCGGGGCTCCCCGTCCATCCCCGGCAGGGCGGGCGTCTGGCGCGCCAGCCAGTCCGCGCATTCCGCCCGCAACTGCTTCTTCGCCCGGCCCAGACGAT
>JABGQJ010001265.1 GCA_018648945.1 Victivallales bacterium | reverse complement strand
CGCCCGTGAAGATGACCACATCGATCTCAAGAGTGCTCAGGACAGCGACGGCGGCAGCTTGGGCAGCTTGGGCGACCTGTTTGGCGGTCTGGATCTCTAGTCCTGAACAATCCAGTTTCCCGAGGGTAGAGCAATGCAGAAAGCGGTGGCGGTCATGTCCTTCCTCGCAGCGGGTTTCGTAGCCTCTGGTCAAGTCAAGATCTCCGGTCCCTGGCAAGTGGAGGTGGGGCCCGGCACGGTCAAGCGGGCCGACGGTGTGGAGGTGGCTCTCCAGCGCCAAGTGCTCGACGTGCCGCCCCAGACTGCGACCCAGGTCCGCGGCGAATCCCAGGCCCTGCCGGTCTTCAGGACCAAGGGCGGCGGCTGGGGACGCGGCGCCAAACTGCGCCAGCTCATCACCCAGGAATGCACCGCCGCCGGCGCCCTGGCTCCCGCATCCCTGAAGGTCCGTGCCAAGGACGGCGGCACAGTGTACGCCCGCGGCACGGACTGGGAAGTGGACAACCACTGGGGCACCATCGGTCGCCTCGCAGGCGGCAAGATCGCGGCCAAGCAGGCTGTGCTCATGGACTACGACTACTACCCCAACCGCATGCATTTAGTCGTCGTCAACGCCCAAGGCAAGGCCCGGCTGGTGGTCGGCGAACCCGGCATCGGCATTCAACTCCCCCCGAAGACCAAGCCTGGCGACCTGCATCTGGCCACAGTCTGGCTGAGTGGCGAAGTCAAGGCCTTGGCCGATGGCAATCTCCTCCCCGTGGACGGCACTCCCGTCCCCAAGTCCGGCTGGGAAGGCTCCGCCGAGAAGCTCTGTCCGAAGACCCTGGCCAAACTGCGCGCCGGGCAGCCAGTCACCATCGTCGCCTGGGGCGACAGCGTCACCAACGGCGGCGGGGTCGGCGCCAAGCGCGATGCCTGGTACCAGAACGTGTTCCATAGACGTCTGCAAGCCCGCTTTCCTCAGTCCAAGATCACCCTCAAGACCGCCGCCTGGGGCGGTGGCAACAGCAATGGCTATATGAACGCCCCGGCAGGTGGCAGATACGACTTCAAACGCGACGTGCTCGACCCTAAGCCCGACCTTGTCACCATCGAGTTCGTCAACGACTCCGGCTGGCACGGCGACGGCCTGAAGAAGCACTACGCCAAGATCCTCAACCACCTCCAGGGCAACGGCTCCGAGATCATCCTCATCACTCCCCATTTCGTCCGCCCCGACTGGATGCGCAGCGAGAAGTGGAAGCTGAGCACCAAGCACGACGACGACCCCCGCCTCTACACCCAAAGCCTGCGTCAGTTCGGCAAGGACAACAACATCCCCGTCGCCGACGCCGCTCTCGCCTGGGGCCATCTCTGGCGCGAAGGCATCCCCTACATGACCCTCGAAGGCAACTCCATCAACCACCCCGACGAACGCGGCCACCGCTTCTTCGCCGACGCCTTGATGGGGGTGTTCCCAGAAAAGTAGGAGCGGCACGGCTCAGACGCCAAGGGAAACTCTGACGCAGCCGACTCTCTCGGTCCCGCATGCTGACTTGGGGTCCGTCCCCCACTAATCGGGCCCGCCAGAGATCGAACAGCTGACGTTGGCCGCAGAAATCCGTTCCTCAATCCCATCGGGATTGCGTTCCAGAGCCCCAGGTTGGCGCACAGCGCCTACCTGGGG
>JABGQJ010001264.1 GCA_018648945.1 Victivallales bacterium | reverse complement strand
GGCGACGGCTGGCCATGACCAACGGCTGCTTCGACCTCCTGCACCGAGGACACGCCGAGTACCTCGCCCATGCACGCCAGACAGCGGACGCCCTCCTCGTGGCCATCAACAGCGATGCGTCGGTCCGGGCAATCAAGGGCCCCGAGCGCCCCGTCGTCTCCGAGCAGGACCGGGCCTTCATGCTGGCCTGTCTGGAGAGTATCGATGCGGTAGTGATCTTCGGCGACGAGAAGCCGCTGGCCCTGTTCGAGACCCTGGTGCCCGACGTGTATGTGAAGGGCGGCGACTACGACATCGAGACCATCGTCCAGGAAGAGCGCCGCTTGCTCGAGCGCCTCGGCACCAGCTTCGCCTTCATTCCCTTTGTCTCCGGCTTCTCCACGACCAGGACCATCGAGAAGGTGCGCGGGGCGGGTGGAGTGGAATGATGGAATGGGGGAATGATGGAATGATGGAACGGGGGATAGGCCTCCGCGTCACGCCATCTCGTCCGATTCGTCTGATCCGACTGATTCGTCCGATCCCCCCCCAAGATTCCAGTGTTCCACCATTCCAGTATTCCCCTCCTTCCCATCATTCCTTTCACCGAAGGAGATTCCCATGAACCCCAAGCTCGCCCCCATCTTCGCCCGTCGCAGCGTCCGCCGTTACACGGATCAGCCCGTAGCCGACGATGTTGTGCAAGACCTCCTTGAGGCCGCCATGGCAGCACCCTCCGCCTGCGCCAAGGACCCGTGGGAGTTCATTGTCCTGCGCGATCTGGCACTGCAGGCCAAGGTCGCCGGCCTCTTGCCCAACGGCCCCATGCTCGCCACGGCACCCCTCGGTTTCGTCGTCTGCGGCGATCTCGAGCGCGCCCACGCTGGCGAACTCTCCTATCTGCTACAGGATTGCTCCGCCGCCATCCAGAACCTGCTCCTCGCGGCCAGCACGCTGGGGCTGGGCGCCGTCTGGCTCGGCGTACATCCCCGCCAGGAACGCGTGGATGGCCTGCGCGAGTTGTTCCAACTGCCCGCCAACATCCTCCCCGTCTCCTGCATTGCTCTCGGCTACCCCGCCGACACCCCGGAGCCCCGCACCCGCTTCAATGCCGACTACGTCCACAATGGCGGCTGGTAGGCCCGGTAACGCCTGGTCAGATGCCCTTCTGGTTCTCGTCGTACATGGCCAGAATGTTGTCGAGCGGGATGTCCTCGATGAACTCCTGGCTTCCGGCCAGGATGTAGCCGCCGGTCTCCCTCGTCGCATCGAGATACGACCGGACCTCGGCTCTCACGTCGTCTGTCGAACCGAATGGTAGGGTCCGTTGCGTATCGACCCCACCATGGAGGCACAGGTCCGCCCCGTAATCCTGGACCAGTCCGGCGAGGTCCATGCCGGCTGCGGCCACTTGAATCGGGTCCAGGATATCGACGCCGTCCTCAATGAGCCACGGGATAATGTCCCGAAGTGCACCGCATGAGTGCTTCATCACTTTGCAGCCGCAGTCATGCGAAACGTCGAAGAAGCGCTTCAGGGGTCCGCGGATAAAGGTGTGCCACATCTGCGGGGAGATGAACAGCCCGCGCTGGGTTCCGAAGTCGTTCCCGAAGTAGGCGATGTCGATCATGCCATCGGCCGCTTCGAGGAAGAGGCGGGTGACTGCCGTCTCGTAGTCCACCATGTGC
>JABGQJ010001263.1 GCA_018648945.1 Victivallales bacterium | reverse complement strand
CATGGAAGCGGTTCCGAGAAAAATGGAATTGTATCCCACATAAATCGGCTGGCGCAGCAAGGGCAATGTCTATCGGCTGATTCTGGACGAGCACGATCCCGCCAAGCGCTACTGGCTCATCGTCGACTATCAAGGCACCCGTCCGCAGGATCAGGTCGAAGGCAGGACCGGCTGCGAAGGCAAGATCACGCTCCAGAAGGAGATGCCCCCCGATGTCGCGATCCGCATCATGAGCACCAGGCCCCTATCCGCCAAGGAGCGCCCGGTACCGGGCAAGATAGCCTTCAAGGGAACCGGCATCCGGGTCGGCGTTGTGGCTAGCGGCTATGGATCGGAAGGCATTCTCCAGACTCTGCGCAAGGCCAAGGGCATCGATGCCGTACCGGTGGCCACGGGCCACCTGCTATCGGACAAGTGCCAGGTCATCATCCTGCCCCAGATGCGCAGCACGCCGCCGCCCGCCAAGACCATCGCTGCCCTCGAAGCCTTCGTGAAGCAAGGCGGGGGCCTGATTACAACCCACGATGCTGTCGGCTACCGCACCATGCCCAAGCTCCTCACGAGCGTCTGCGCCGGGGGCACACAGCATCCGAAGGACGAGCGGTGGCGGTTCGCCGACCCCAAACACCCCCTCGCCTACGACCTGCCCACCGACAAGGTCCTGACCCAGGTCTTCACGGATCACGTCCAGCTCGCGCCCGGCCCAGCCGGCAAGGTCATCGCCGTGTCGGAGAAGACCAACCAGCCCGTCATCCTCGCCGGCACCGTTGGCAAAGGCCGGTACATCGCCTGCGGCCTGCTCATCGGCACCAATGCCAAGGCCGACGAGGCCCCCGCAAAGAGCCCCGAAGCCCGTCTCCTCCTCAACGCCATCGGCTGGTGCGCCAAGCAGCCAAACTAGGGGGCCCTCCCATGCCACAGCTGATCTCCCGTGACATTCAGACCCAGAAGGGCACCACCATCCGCGTGGATGTGGTGACTGACTCCATTTTCCGCATTCGCGTGGCCGACGATGGCGACATCCACGAGGGGGCGCTGAACCGGTATGCCGTGCTGCGTGCTGATTGGCCCGAAGTGGTGTGCAGCATCGACGAGAAGGATGGTGCCGTGCAGTTCGACACGGGCGCAGCCCGCCTGGCCGTCCGCCTGTACGACGGCTGCATGACTCTCACCAACAGCCAAGGCGATACACTCCTCTCCGAGGCAGCGGCACCCACCTCCAAATGGGCGGATGGCTTCCGGGCGGAATTCGCCTTGGGCGAGGACGAACGACTCTATGGCCAGGGGGATGAGACGCGCGACTGCCTGAACAAGCGGGGCCACGCCAATCGCATGCTCATCTGCAACGTGGACAGCTACGTGCCCATCCCGTTCCTGATGAGTACGGGCGGTTGGGCGATCTTCCTCAATACCACGTGGTTCCACCACTACGATGCGGGGGCGACCGATCCTGACCGACTGGTCTACTCCGCCCCCCAAGGTGGCCTGGACTACTACCTGATCGCGGGGAAGAGTCTGCCGATCCTGCTGGATCGCTACACCCAGCTCAGCGGCCGGCCCCAGTTACTGCCACTCTCGGGCTACGGCCTGACGTTCGTCTGCGACGAGCGCGGGGTCCGGGCGCGGGATGTACTCTACGAGGCCTACGAGTTCCGCCGCCACGAGATCCCC
>JABGQJ010001262.1 GCA_018648945.1 Victivallales bacterium | reverse complement strand
GTCATGCGCGCGTCCCAGCGGAAGGGCTTCAGCTTGCGCGTGCCCTGGGCTATCTCGTATTCCGACACCCCGCTGTCAGCCAGCGTGTGCGTATAGAAGATCCCGTTGGCGAGACTGTAGGCGGCATCGCCATCGAACACCGAGTCGGCATCGCAGCCAGGGAATTTCTTGTAGGGATGATAGGGGCCTTCATACTGGTCGAATTTGCTGTAGACAAAACCCTTAGGAGCGTCCTTCCCCGCATCCTGCCACTTGCTGCCCACCTCGCGGAAGTCGGCGAGGCCGAGGACACCGTTCTTGCCGGCGAATGCGTAGTTGCCGCCGAGAACGACTTGGCAATGGCCATTGCGGTAGCCCTGGACGAAGTGGAAGAGCGAACCGTCGGCGCGGTTCAGTGCCACGGGGTGTGACCGCCCGTTGGGGACGATCAGCCGGTCCTTCGTGGCCAGCAGATAGCCCTGCGGCGAGATCCCCGCGTCGTAGCGCAGGTTGTGGTCGATGCGGACGTTGGCGAGGTAGCCGAGTTTGTCGTTCTGCCAGCGGCGCTCACCGGTGCGAACATCAAGCGCCTGCACGTAGACACCCATGGTAGGCCAGACGCCACTGCCAAAGTAGACGGTGTCATCGACCACGACTGCCCCACCGCGCACGGGCCAGTGCGAGATCAGCCGGTTGTTGCCGAGTAGGCGGACATCGGGTCTGTCCTTGGGGAAAGCGGCCCGTTGCCAGAGAGGCCTGCCGGTCTTCAGATCCAGGCAATAGAACTGGCCATCATCGGCACCAAAGAGCACTCGCCCATCATGCAGCACCGGGGCAAGGCGGACCGGTCCCTCGGCATGGAACCGCCAGAGCTCCTTGCCGGTCTCGGCGGCAAAGGCGCGCACGCTGCCATCAGCAGGGCTGCCGACCACCAGGATGCCGGCCGCACAGACCGGCTCGTGAGAGGGGTCGAACTGCTGCCGCGCTTCGTTCGGGAAGGCCATCTCGTAGGTTGGCAAGTGCTGGGTCCAGCGCAGAGCCAGCTCCGCGGGCAAGGCGTCGGGAGCACACCCCGAACGGCGGGCATCGTGCCGATAGGTGGGCCAGTCGGCTCCGGAGGCAACAGCAATTCCGAACACACAAGCAACGGACAGCGAGCGCAGCAACATCATTGACCAGCTCCTCGGGTTAGGGGTATGATCGGACCATACCACACCAATGCCCGACACGCACGGCAGTCGAAGGTGAATCCAGGCTGGCTGGAGGCGAGTGCTCCCGGCGGTGACTCGGGTTCGTCTGTTGGGGGAAAGGGCCGAAGGGACCAAAGGGACCGAGGGGACGGGCCAGAGTGGTCGCTGTCCTTTCGTTCGCTTTGGTCCCTTGCGTCGCCTGGGTCCTTTGCATCTCTGGGGAGCCTGGGGAGAACGTAGCGTCGCCCCAGATGGGTTCGCTTCACAGACGCAGGCTGAAGGTATGCCGGCCTTCAGCCTGCCGGACAGGGTGGACCCCAACCCGGGGCGACGCTACGCTCTCCCCGGGCTCCGGACTGTCGGCCCTTCAGGCCATGCTGCGATGTCCACTGCATTCTGGCGGGCACGCCACCGTCCCCGCCCGGCTGCAGCCTTCCAGCTCAGGGGGTGACTTCCAGAACCACGTCGTAGACGGGGGCGCCCTCGCTGCCCGTGCGATAGCG
>JABGQJ010001261.1 GCA_018648945.1 Victivallales bacterium | reverse complement strand
CGACCTGCACAAATACGGCAGGGACTACACGGGTCCCGTTACCTGTATCCATGTCCGCCCCAAGGGCAATGCAAACGAGAACAGCATCACGCTGAACGGCGTCAACTACCCCCTGCGGAACGGGCGCACCTACGACTTCTCCGGCTCCTTCAACATCCACCTCTACAATGACAAGTATGTCAATGGGAAGGCCATGGGCCACTGGTGGATCGGCCTGGGAGGCGCCAGCGTCACCGTGGTCGATGAGGGGCAGACCTACGCGATCGAGGAGGTACCAGAGGAGGAGGAGGAAGTAGTGCCACCCGTGGAGGAGCCCGCCGTGGTGGTCGTCCCCGGCGAGGATGGAACGGGCATGCAGACCGGCAGTACGGGCAGCAACCTGCGGGTGCGTGCCGGATTCCATATCGAGTTGTTCTACCCCTTCGGCGAGGACGAGCACCTGGAGTTCGCGCCAGAGAGCGTGACCGTCCAATACACCATCCAGCTGGCCACGGCCACGGGCCAAACGCTGAACCACACCGGCACCGTGGATGTGCTTCCAGCCACGGCGAAGAATGTGGACGGCGGCACCCTCATCTGGACACCCGAATACGGCAATGGCGAGTGGCTGCTGATCGAGGGTGCCTTCGCAAAGGACCAGGAGCCCGCGCTGGATACCTACGTGGTCACCATGGCCCGGATCGACAGTATCGTGATCCATGACCGCCTTGGCGAAGTCGTGGACCGGGTGCCCTCATCCAACGGCCCCCTCTGCTCCTGGGCCTCGAGCTCCGCATCCAATGCGGACCAGAATTTCTTCGCCAATGGCGCCTCCTACGACCCTCTCATGAATGACCGGGGGCAGGACTGGGCCGACTTCGACATGTTTTGGAACATGGTGCCTGCGGATCGGACCCTGGTTGAGGGGGACGATTCGGAACTGGGCACCATGGGGAACATCGACGGCGGCTACAACACCTCCCCCTACTCGGGGATCTGCGCCAAGAATGCCCCCCTGGAACGTCTCGGCGAACTGGGGCGCGTGCATTCCTACGAGCCCAAGCGCTCCCTGCGCCTCTGGTCCGCCAGTAGCGGCGACGAGGCGGGGCACGACGCGGACATCCTTGACCTCTTCAAGGTCGGCGACGATGTCCACACCCGGGGCAAAATCAACATCAACACCCTGCAACGCGAAGTCCTGACCGCGCTCTTCAAGAACTGCACGACCGTCTCCACCGAGACCGCTGTCGATGCCCTCCTCGCCTACCGCCGGAACGCCGGGGCCTTCACCAGCATTGGCCAGGCGTTCGGCACCATCGCCCAGATCACGGGAACCAACACCACCCAGGACACATTCGAGGAAGCGGCCATCAGCTCGCTTGCGGAGAAGCTCACCGTCCGCCAGAACTACTTCCGAGTCATGGTCTGCGCCCAAGCGGTCAAGGATACGCAGGGCCTCCCCTACCGCGCCATGGACGGCGTGCGCACGACCTCCAAGCTGGGCCGGTTCGACGTGGCCTACAGCACCGACGGGACCTTCGTGCGGAATGTGGACGAGATCCTGGCCGAGGAGAAGCTGATGGCGGTGGTATACCGCGACGCCTTCAGCGGCGCCCTCCGAATCGAACACGTCGAGTTGCTCAACGAGTAGCCAAGGAAACGGTAACGGCATGCAGCCCCAGCCCACAATCCACGCCACC
>JABGQJ010001260.1 GCA_018648945.1 Victivallales bacterium | reverse complement strand
GCGTAGAGGAACGGAGGAGACCAGCGGGGCCAGCCCCGAAACCCCGCCGGGGAGATTCGTCTCCCCGAACCCCTCGTGAAGGCCTGACGGAGCGGACTACCACTCCGCCAGGCGACTGCCGTTGCTCGCGCACCGTACACCCACTGGTCCGATCCGACCGATCCGACCGATTCGTCCGATGGGACGCCCCGCCGCACCCGCAATCAGCGCCCGAGGAGGGCCAGCCCCGGAACCCCGCCGGGGAGACCCGTCTCCCCGGACCCCTCGTGGAGGCCTGACGGAGCGGACTACCACTCCGCCAGGCGACTGCCGTTTCTCGCGCACCGTATACCCACTGGTCCGATCCGACCGATCTGACCGATTCGTCCGATGGGACGCCCCGCCACACCCGCAATCAGCGCCCGAACGGGGAGTGTCCCTTGGGTCCCTTCCGTCTCTTCTGCCCCTTTCATAGCAATCGAGCGCGCTATATTGGCCCAACCAACTGGGGGACTTCGACGGTCGAGCATGGCTTGCCAAGTAGCAATGAACAGGAAACTGACCAGATATCGGCGATGGGCGCAAGTGGCGGGCATCTTGGTGGTGGCAACGTATTGCCTTCCCTTTTGTGCGCAGGGGGCACCGACCACGGCACCGGAACCGGAACGTGTCCGCGAGATTGCCGCTATGCTCCGGGAGCAGCCAGGGACGTTCGGTGTCCCCATCACCGATCGGCAGGCGTGGGAAGCCTTCGCCGGGAGCGAGGGGGCCAGCGCCACCATCAAGCAGGCCAGGCAGATTCTGCGACAGCCTATCCCTGCCTTCACCGAGGAGATCTACAAGGGAATCGTCAAGTCGGGTAGTCGCGCCGATCACGCCTTCTACTACGGACGACGCCCAGGCACGCTCGCCCCCCTTTGTGTCGCGGAATGTCTGGAGGACAAGGGGCGGTTTCTGCCGCGGTTGGAGGAGTTGATCACCGAGCTCTGCCATGAGGGGACCTGGGTCGTGGCCGTACGCAAGCAGCAGTCCCTCGACAACTGGGATGGCCGCCGCAACACCATCGACCTGAACAAGGCGATCCGCGCGTGGGAGATGGCGCTGGCCTACCAGCTCATGGCCGCCCGTCTGCGACCCGCCACCCGCCAACTGATCCGCAAGAATCTCGAACGCCGTGTCTTCGCGCCCTACCGGAAGATGCTTACCGGCAAACAGAAGCCCGACTTCTGGCTCACCGTCACCAACAACTGGAACGCGGTCTGCCTGGCTGGGGTGACTGGTGCCGCCTTGACCATTCTGGAATCCCCGGCAGAGCGGGCGTTCTTCGTGGCGGCAGCGGAGAAGCACTCGCGCAACTTCCTGCGTGGCTTCCCGGCCGACGGCTACTGCACCGAGGGGCTTAGCTACTGGAACTTTGGCTTCGGTGAATACGTGATGCTAAGCGAAGGCATCTGGCAGGCCACCAACGGGAAGCTGGACTTGCTGGACGTTCCGAACATCGCCAACATCGCTCTCTTCGGCACCCGCATTGAGATGGCGCAGGGCATCTACCCCGCCTTCGCCGATTGTCTTCCTACGACTCGGCCCAACGCGTTCCTGATGGACTTCGTGAGTCGCCGTCTGCGCCTGGGTCTCGATGATTGGGAACAACCGCGCGCCAGCTTCAGCCCCGGCGTGCTCTACCGGCGCATGCTCGGCCTG
>JABGQJ010000126.1 GCA_018648945.1 Victivallales bacterium | reverse complement strand
CACCTTCAGGGCCGATCCCGAGATTTTTGACGCGATCGTCTACAAGTGGGACATCCTGGCCAAGCGCCTGCGCGAGCTGGCCTTCCTGAATGCCGGGCTGACCATCACTCTCCGCGATGAGCGTGAAGAGCAGGCCGACCGCGTAGAGGTGTTCCGCTACGACGGCGGCATCAGCGAGTTTGTGACCCATCTGAACCAAGGCAAGACGCTGATCAGCGAGGTCATCTACCTCTCCGCCGGCAAGGAGGGCGTCGAGGCCGAAGTCGCCATGCAGTACAGCGATGGCTTCGCCGAGAACATCTACAGCTACGCCAACAACATCAACACCATTGAGGGCGGCACCCACTTGACCGGCTTCCAGGGCGCGCTGACCCGTAGCATCAACAACTACATCCGCGCCATCCCCGCGATCAAGAATGACGCCACCGTCTCGGGCAACGACTGCCGCGAGGGGCTGTCCGCAGTCATCAGCATCAAGGTCTCCGAGCCCCAGTTCGAAGGGCAGACCAAGACCAAGCTGGGCAACGGCGAGGTCCGGGGCATCGTGGACTCCATCGTCTACGAGGGGCTGACCACCTACTTCGAGGAGCATCCCCAGGACGCCCGCCAGGTGATCGAGAAGGCCATGCTGGCCAATCGCGCCCGTGAGGCCGCCCGCAAAGCCCGCGAGCTGACCCGCCGCAAGACGGCGCTGGACTCCACCGCCCTGCCGGGAAAACTGGCCGACTGCTCTGAGCGCGATCCGGCGTTGAGCGAGCTCTACATCGTTGAGGGTGACTCCGCTGGCGGTTCGGCCAAACAGGGTCGCGACAGCAAGTTCCAGGCGATCCTGCCGATCCGAGGCAAGCTCCTGAACGTGGAGAAGGCCCGGCTGGACAAGCTCCTCAACAACAACGAAATCCGTGCCTTGATCACGGCCATTGGCTGCGGCATCGGAGCGGACGAGTTCGAGCTGGAGAAGGCCCGCTACCATCGCGTCGTGATCATGACGGACGCGGACGTGGATGGCTCGCACATCTGCACGCTGCTGCTGACCTTCTTCTTCCGGCAGATGAAGCCCCTGATCGAGGCGGGCTTTGTATACATCGCCAAGCCCCCGCTCTTCAAAGTGCGCCGCCGTCGTCGCGAGCAGTACGTGGAGAGCGAGGAGGATCTGGACAACCTGCTCGTGCGCCTGGCTCTGGACGATATCGAAGTCCGCCCGGCGGGCGCCACCGGGACCCTCGGCTCAGAGCAGGTGGACGCTCTGGTTCAGATCATTCGCGAAACCATGCGCCTAGCCAATGCCCTGCAACGCCACGGCATCAGCCCTGAGGTCTACCTGCGCGCCAAACATGAAGAGACGGGGCGGTTCCCCATGGCGCGGGCCAACGTCCGGGAGCAGGATGGCGATCTGACCACCACCTTTGTGTACTCGGACGAGGAAGAGGCCCGGCTGGTCGCCGAGGCCGAGCTGCGGCTCATGCCCGACCCGGTCGAGCGGGAAGGCGAGACGCCCGAGGAACGCGAGCAGCGCGAAGAGAACATCCGCGCCATGGTGCGGGCATCCATTGAGGTCGCCCGTATTTACGAGTCCTCCGCCTTCGGCGAGATCGACCGGCGGCTGGGCGAGTTTGGGTTCAGCGCCGCCAATCTCTACGACGGGGATGCCCAGACGATCGCCGACATCATCCACGGCAACGACGAATTCCCCGCGAAGTCGCTCATGGAGCTGTTCTCTCGTGTCCGCGCGGTCGGGCAGGAGGGTCTCACCATCCAGCGCTACAAGGGTCTGGGCGAAATGAACCCGGACCAGCTCTGGGAGACGACCATGGACCCCGCCGAGCGCAAGATGCTGAAGGTGACCATGGAGGACGCCATCCAGGCGGAGCGCATGTTCACCCTCCTCATGGGCGACGAGGTCGCGCCGCGCCGCGAGTACATCGAGAAGTTCGCGGCCAGCGTCAAGGATCTCGACATCTAGTGGGGCGGAGCGCCGTTTCCCGCCGAGTCCGAACCCTCCATCAGAGCTGAGCATATATGAGCGACGAAATCACCAACACCCCCCCAGGCACCCCGGACATTCCCCCGCCGGAAAGCGTGAGCGACATCGGGGCCAACGACATCCCCTCGAATATCGAGGAGTTGATGCACAACGCGTACCTACAGTACTCGTTGAGCGTCAACGTCGGTCGCGCCATTCCGGACGTGCGCGACGGGCTCAAGCCCGGCATGCGCCGCATCCTCTACGCCATGCGCCAGCTGGGCCTGACCAAGAGCCACAGCTACACCAAGTGCGCCACCGTCGTCGGCGAAGTGATCGGCAAGTACCACCCGCACGGTGACCAAGCGGTCTACGACACCCTGGTGCGCATGGCCCAGGAGTTCAACATGCGCGGCCCGCTGGTCGATGGCCAGGGCAACTTCGGCTCGATCGACGGTGACTCCGCTGCCGCCTACCGCTACACCGAGTGCCGCATGGAGCGGCTGGCCGAGGAACTCCTCGCCGACATCGACCGCGATACCGTCGATCTGGTCCCCACCTTCGACGAGAAGAACACCGAACCTGCAGTCCTTCCCGCCCGGTTCCCGAACCTCCTGGTCAACGGTTCCACCGGCATCGGCGTCGGTATGGCGACCAACATCCCGCCGCACAACCTCGGGGAAGTCATCAACGCCACGTTGATGATCATCGACAACCCCATGGCCACCGTCCAGGAACTCATGCAGGTCATGCCCGGGCCGGACTTCCCGACCGGCGGCGAGATCCATGGCGTCAACCCCATCATCCAGCTCTACGAGACCGGTCGCGGCATCATCCGCGTGCGCGGCAAGTGCGACATCAGCGAAGTCAAGGGTCGCGAGCGGATCCTCGTCACCGAGATGCCCTATGCCGTGAACAAGGAGATGATGGTCAAGCGTATCGCCGAGCTGGTGAACGACAAGAAGATCACCGGCATCTCCGGCTTGGCCGACGAGTCCAGTAGCCGGGCCGGCATCCGCGTGGTCATCGACATCAAGCGGAACGCGATGGCGAGCGTGGTGCTGAACCAGATCTACAAGCACACGCTGCTCGAGACGAGCTTCGGCGCCCACTTCCTGGTCGTCGACCACAACCGCCCGCGGATCATGACCCTGCGGCAGATCCTGCAGGCCTACATCGACCATCGCCTGGAAGTCATCACCCGCCGGACCCTGTTCGAGCTGCGGAAGGCGGAGGCCCGTGCCCACATTCTCGAGGGCTTGCTGATTGCGGTCAACAACATCGACGAGGTGGTCAGCATCATCCGCGGTTCGCGTACCCGCGACGAGGCGGCCGAACGGTTGATGGAGCGCTTCGAACTGAGCAAGCGCCAGACGGCGGCCATTCTGGAGATGCGTCTCCACCAGCTCACCGGTCTGGCCATCGACGACCTGCAGAGCGAATTCGACGAGCTGATGACCCGCATCGCCTACCTCAAGGGGTTGCTGGCCAGCCGCGAACTGCGCATGGCCCTGGTCCGCGAGGAACTGGTCGAGGTCCGGGACAAGCACAGCAACCCCCGCCGCACCAAGATCATGGCCGGCGACCGCGAGCTGAACATCGAGGACCTCATCGCCCAAAGCGTCCATGTGGTCACCATGTCGGCCTCCGGCTATATCAAGCGCGTCCCCGAGGACACCTTCCAGCTGCAGAACCGGGGCGGCGTCGGCGTCCGCGGCATGCAGACCCGCGACGACGACGACTACGTCGAGCACTTGCTCACTGCCAAGACCCACGACTATGTCATGTTCTTCACGGACAAGGGGCAGATGCACTGGCTGAAGACCTACGAGATCCCCGAGGGGTCTCGCGACGGTCGCGGCCGGGCCTTCGTCAATCTCATCGAGATGGCGGAGGACGAGCAGGTCCGGGCCGTGATCACCGTCAGCGAGGTGGACGATCCCTCCCGCTTCATCGTCATGGCCACCGCCAACGGAACCGTCAAGAAGACCCGGCTCGACGCCTTCAAACACATGCGGCGAAAGGGAATCCGAGCGATCATTCTGGATGAGGACGATGACCTGATCGATGCCAAGCTCACCGATGGCGAGCAGCAGATCCTGCTCTCCAGCGACACCGGCCGGGCCTGCCGCTTCAAGGAGAGCGACCTCCGCACCCTTGGCCGCACCACCCGTGGCGTACGTGGCATGGAGCTGCGCGTGGCAGACGGCACCCTCGGGGCGCACATCGTCTCCATGTCGGTGGTCAACCCCTCCGCCGAACTGCTGGTCATCACGACCCACGGCATCGGCAAGCGCAGCCGTCTCGGGCAAGGCATCGCCGAGCACGACCAGGACATCTCCGGCGGGGGCTACCGGCTCACCAAGCGCGGCGGCAAGGGCGTGACCAGCATCAAGCTCAAGCCCGGAGACAGCGTCGTCCAAGCCATGCAGCTGGAGCAGGACGAAGACCTGATCATGACCTCCCTGAAGGGATTGATCGTCCGCATCAGCACCGAGGACATCCGCACCTTGGGCCGCAGTTCGCAGGGCGTGCGGATCATGCGCCTCCGCGAGGATGACGTGGTCAGCGTGGTCACCAAGGTCGCCAAGCTCGAAGCCAAGGATGAAGAGCCCGAAGGCGAAGGCGCGGAAGCTCCCGCTGAGGAAGGCGCGGAGACGCCGGTCGAGAACGCCGAGGCAGTGGTCGAAGAGACCCCGTTCGTCCTCGACGACGTCGAGGATGCTGACGCCGACACCGCCGCCGATGTCGAGGACATCGAGGATGACGGCGAAGACGACGACACCGAGGCGTAGACCCCGGTAGCAATTCAGAAACCAACGCCCCGGCAGCCACTCGGTTGCCGGGGCGTTTTCTTGTCTTGGGGTGGGGCAGACATTCCTGTCTGCCGCCTCTTTCCCACTCAATGGGAGGGCAGACAGGAATGTCCGCCCCACCTTGCTGGGAGGCGGTCTATTCCTCGCCGCTCAGGATTTTCTCGACCAGGGCGACGTTCTCTTCGACCATGTTGTCGTTGTCGCCGCGGTGCATGCCGACGTTGACCACGTCGCCGGGCTTGATGTTATCGAAGGCGTACTCAAAGGCGAGCTCGGCATCGATGCGCCCGGCCCCCATGATCTTGTAGCCGATGCAGGGCTTCTCGATAGTCTGGATGCACTTGGCGGCTTTGAAGATGTCCCCGAGTTGGAACTTGTCGCCGCGGTTGTTGTGCAGGCTGCCACAGTCGAAGAAGCAGACCGTGTGGAAGTCGAGGATGTCGAGGTCATTCATCCAGTAGTGGGTCTCGTCCGCATGGCCGGCCGAGCCGATGGGAATGCCCTTGTCCTGGCCGTATTTCACCCACTCCTTGAGGGTGTCGGCGTCGCGGGCAGCGTAGAGGTCGTCGGCCAACGCGCCATGAAAGTACATGGCCTTGCAGCCGATCTCGACGACTTGGTCGATGGCCTTCTGCATGCTGCCGAGGCTACGGTAGCTTACTTGGGCGATCCACTGCATGGGGCCACCTTCGGCGATGTACTTCTGGGTCGCTCCGATGACATGCGGTGTCTCGTTGTTGGTCACGAAGGTGTTGATGCCTGCCGCCCAGGCCCGCTCCCAGGTTTCCTGGATGCGTTCGGGCGTGTTGTAGGCCACCATCTCTTCGTTGCGCTGCGCATTCTGGTGGCTGAAGCCGCCGAAGGGGTTCGCGCCCATGAGCAGACGGGTCATCTTGAGGCCGCAAAAGTCAACAGTGGGGAGCATCGTGTTATCTCCAGTGGGTGCCGGTCAGTTGGTTCTGGGATCAGACGTACTGCCCAGTAAAGGACACGCTTTCGCCCCGGATACAAGGGCTTAGTTGTTGCGCAGTTCCTCTAGACAGCGACGGAACGGGGTGTGATCCTCGCGCACGGGGAATTCGACGCAGTAGGTGCCGTCGAACCCGATGTCGCGGAGCGCGGCCAGGTAGCCGTCCCAGTCCGTGGTGCCCTCGCGGAAGCCGCAGTGGTCGTCGTCCACGCCCCCATTGTCGGCCAGGTGGACGTAGGTCAGCCAGGGGGCCAGCTCGCGGATTAGCTCGACCCCGTTGTTGGCCATGTTGGCGTGGCCCGTGTCAAAGCAGAAACGGAGGGAGGGGCTGTTCAGAGAGAGGACTTCCTGGAACTCCCAGACCTCGCTGAACAGTTCCTGGCAGTTCTTGTAGGCATAGGGATAGTGGTTCTCAAGGTTGAGCACGACCCCGGCCTTCTCGAACTCCGGCAGCACTGCCGCGAATGTCTCGCGGGTAAGGCGAATCCCCTCCCGCTGATCGGGGTGGCTACCACCATGGACGACCAAGCCGGTGATTCCGGTCTGGGCACAGTCCGGCAGCCAACCCAGCAGCGTCTCGGCCGCCCGCTCGGGTCCCAACTGCGCCACATTCTCCCAGATGTGGGCGGAGAGATCCAGGTCCCGCGGGGCGTTGTCCGCGAACCAAGCCAAGTCTTGCTTGGTGCAATGGGGCCGCTCGTATATGGGCTTGAGCGAGAGCTCCATTCCGTCCAGCCCAAACTCCTCGGTGACCCGAGACAGGCACTCCGCCGGGGTCTGCCACACGAAATGTCCGGCACTGATGACGTACTTCATGAAGTCCTCACTAGTGGGCTGGAACCAGCTTTCCTTCTTCCCCGACTCCGTAGCTGCGGCGTCCGGTGGGACGCCACATGAGCCAGAGATCATCCGCCACTTTGCGGCAGGTAACGTTGAACTGCAAGGGGAGAGGACTCCCCTTCGCGCCGGGCACGATGGCCCAGGGGACGGTAATCTCTGCGGTCCAGCGGGTGGGACTGATCGTCTTGACGCCATAGAGGCAGGCCTGATTCGCCTGGACGACCTGCTCGGCAGACATGCCGCCTGATTTGGCGGCGCCGATGCGGCCATTCAGATAGCCATGCAGAATCAGGATGGGAGCGCCTTCGGGAAGGTCGGCAGGGCGCAAGGCCACTTCCATCGCGTCCCCCTTCCCCCAGGTGTCCTCGCGGTGGAGCGCCTTACCGACGGAGATGGGGTTGTCGAGGGCGAGGTAGAGGGCCTTGGCATCGCAGTACACCCGGGCCGTGCTCTGCGGTTTGGCCGCGCGGTCTCGGTGGTCTCGGGCCAGCAGGAGAGTGCCTGCGCCCTGCCATTCCACGGGGCCGATCACGCCGTCGATCACCGGCGGCTTGCGGCCGGCGGCCAACCGAGGGAGGGCGGCGGAAACGGTCACCACGGGCTTGGCCGGGAGCTTCTGGGCCAGGAGAACAGCTTCGCGGGGCCAGGCCGTGCGCACCGGCCAGGAGAAGCGATCGGGGGATTCGTAGAGCCCGACCTTGTCCCACGGAATGGGCTGGAAATCGATCTTGGCAGCGAGCTCGGGAGTCACCTGGTGGCGACCCTTCGTCACCTGTACTGGTTTGGCCCTGGCCACGACGCTCTGCCGGTCGTAGCCCGCCCCCTGCCACTCTGCCCAGGAAGACGCCTTGCTTCGGCCATTGCGGACCATGGGGTCGCCCTGCCCGAACCAGAGCAAGTTGCGGTCGCACTCGGCGATCCCTTTCCGCCACTCTTTCCTGCCCGCCAACCAAGCGCTCGTCGCCGGCCCTGCCGCCACATTCCGTCGAACCCGGTTGCCGGCCATGGTGTAGGTCTTGCCGTCCTGTGTCTTGGGCGCAATGGGACTGAAGAGGATGTGCGCGCCAGGGCTGTCCAGCAGGATGTTGTTCTCGATCACATTGTCGATCCCGCCGTGCACATGAATCGCCCCCGAAGGTGCTCCCACGACCACATTGCCTGCCACCGTCACCCCGCTGGACCAGTCGTCGAGGTAGATGCCCCAGCAGAAGCTTGGGAACGCCCATTCGCCCGGCTTGAGCATGTTGTAGCCGCCGACGTCATGCAGGTAATTGTGGCGAATCACATTCCCCACCTCGGTGAGATCACGGGTGCAGAGCCCGATCGCGCCCGTATCGGATTGCTCCAGATTGGTATGGTGTATGTGGTTCCCCTCGACCACATTGCGGATGCCGCCAAACATGACGCCCTTGCGGGGGGCATCGTGGATTTCGTTGCGGCGAATCAGATTATCGTGGGTGATATTGCCACCGCAGTAGGGATCGACGTCGATGGCGCCACCCGCGTTGCCGCTCATTCCCACATGATGGACGTGGTTGTTCTCGATGACATTGCCGTGCATGCCGTCGGTCCGCGTGCGCGTCGTGTCCCGGACCCCATGCAGGCGGATGCCGTTGGTCCCGGTCCAGGCGATGTCGCAGCCGACGATGCGATTCTGACTGCTGCCTTCCTGGAGAACCACACCATCCGTACCCGTCCGCGTGATCTCGCAGGCGCGAACGGCACAGTGCCACGCGGCACTGAGTTCCACCGCATGCCGGGCCGAGCCCTGCAGACGGAGTCCCGCCAGTACCACATGTTGAACCGGTTGTTCGCGGGTGCCAGCCAAGCGGATCAGATTCGTGGCTCGGGGAATGGCGACCTGTTGACCGGGGTTGCCCGCAACAGGGGGCTTGAGGTAGAGCATCTGCGCCTTGGCGTCGAAAAGCCACTCGCCGGGGGCGTCAAGCTCCTCGAAGATGTGCTCCACGTAGAAGCGGTTGCCCCGGACGATGTCGTACCGGGCACGCTTGAACGTCAGGCGTCGGGCTTTGGCATCGACGCTCTGGATCGGCAGGAGGTCGCAGTTCCAGTTCTTGCCGGGCCAGACCACCACCCGCCCGGTCTCGGGATGCTGCCAACGGGAGACGTCCAGATCGCCCGCAGCGAAGAGGAGCGCCGTCTTCGGCGTCTCCGGGTCCTTCGTCACCGCGTAGAGCAGGCCGCCGGTGCGCGGGCGCTCTGGATCGACATTCGGTACGCGTGCCGCCGGGAGCCGCTCGCCTGCCCAGTACACCGTGCGAATGGCGGTCGCCTCGACCTTCGCCTGCCAGATGCCATCCCGCCCAAGTTGCCAGCCCGTTACTGTCTCCGCCCCCGTGATCGTGGCCTCGCCCTTGACCGTGGCCCGGAACGTCGTCGGCCCGTTCTCGAGGCCGGACATGCGGGGATCGAGCACCAGGGCTTCCTTCAGGCGATACGTGCCTGGCAACAGGTTGATCGTGATGCCATCCCGGCCCCGTTTGCTGCCCCGAAGCCGACGAACGGCCAACGCCGCCCGCTCAAGAGTTCGATAGGGGCGCTTTGCCGACCAGCCAACCCCCTCGCCATCGTCCCCCCGCGGACCGACGAACAGCTGAAGAGGCGCGGCCGAGAGCTGCAGACAGGCAGCAAAAAGGGAACAAAGCCAGACACGGGGCATAGGTGGTTTCCTTGGATTCAGGCAAGGGGGCAATGATAGCCTCCCACTGCCCTTCCCTCAACCGGGCGCAGGGAAGCTCATGGACGACATGGACCCGCCTGCGGCGCATGGGCGACATGGACGATGGACCGCATGGACAGGGCCACACAGCCAGGCAGCGCCGGCGTCCATCGTCCATGTCGTCCATGACTGTCCATGTCGTCCATCGCTCCCGCGCTTGACCGCTTCCGACGCAACGTATAGCTTGTGACTGCGCCCTGGGACGTAGCCGGTCCGCGGAAAGGACAGAAGTCCACCCAGTGTTTCGGCGATCCGTGTCGCATCCTCTTCTTTCAGCCTGCATGTGCGGACTCCAGGCGTTCAACGAAGGAGAAGACTATGCTTCACCGACTGCCCGAGAATCCCTCTCTCGACCATCTCAAGCACCAAGCCAAGGATCTGCTGCAGGAGCTCCGTGACGGCAAGGCTGACGCGCTGACGCGCGCGGCGGACCATCTGCCCCGGCGCAAGCAAGGGGAGCCGCCGAAGCTGAGCGACGCGCAGCTGATCATCGCCCGCGAGTACGGCCATGCCTCCTGGCCGAAACTGAAAGGGCATGTGGAGTTGCTCGCGCCCCCACCTCAGGAGGAGGAGCCGGACGATCCCCCCGAAGTGCGGATCGTTTCCATCTTGCTTTTGGCCGCGATGGGGACACCGTTCCCGCAGTTCTCGTTGCGGCGAGAGGGAGTGGATGTGCTCATGGAGTTGCCGGACGGCGACTGCTACCACTTGGCACGGTGGCTGGCCAATTGCCGGGGCGGCGAGCGTTTCGCCGACTGGAATCTTTCCCTGCTCACCGACAAGATCTGGGAACGCCTTCTCAAAATGGCCGGCCTGACCGATCCCGCCGCGACCGCTGGCACAGTCCGGATCGCGAACAATACGGATTTCCCCCACACGGACTGGACGATCACGGTGACGCGGGAGGAACCAGACAAGCTCGACTTCTCGCTGTCTCTGGACCGGGTTGACACGACGATGCCGACCTCGCCGTAGGAGCCTGCCCGTATGCAATTGCGTGGTATGGTATGGTCTTACCAACCCGGGGGCTGTGCCGCATGATCCTGTTCCTGTACAACATTCTCTTTGCCGTCGCCTTCGTGCTCTACTTGCCGATCATGGTCTTCAAACTGCGGCGGCGGGGCGGCGTGACGAAGGAATACTGGCAACGCTTCGGGCGGCTCACGGCTGAAGAGAAGGCAGCTCTGGCCAGTCTTGTGAGACCCGTCTGGATCCATGCGTGCAGTGTGGGCGAGACGGTGGCGGCGCTGACCTTCATCCGGCGTTGGCAGGAGCGGGAACCAGACACGCAGTTCGTGCTCTCGACCACGACCACCACGGGACACGCCTTGGCGGCCAAGAAGAAGCCGGCGGCCGTGCACCTGATCTACTGTCCCCTCGATTTCTACTTCTTTGTGCGGGCGACGCTGAAGGCGGTGCGCCCAGCTCTTCTCGTCATCTTCGAGGTGGAGATCTGGCCGAATCTGATCCTGCAGGCCCAGGCGCGGGGCATTCCGCTGGCCTTGGCCAATGGCCGCATGTCGGACAACTCCGCGCGGGGCTACGCCAAGCATCGCTGGCTCTTCCAGCGGCTCTTCGGGGCCTTCTCGTCGCTCTGCGTGCAGAGCCAGGATGATGCCGACCGCGTGCGCCGGGTCTTGGGCAAAGACGCCGAGGTCCATGCCTGCAATACCATGAAGTTCGACCAGGTGCCGGACAGCGATCAGGACGACGCGGTCGCCGAAGCCGTCCAGGCGGAAATGGACCGGGCCTTTGGCCCGACCGAACGGCTGATCTTCGTCGCGGGTTCCACCCATGGCGGCGAGGAGGAACTCATGGCCGACACCGTGCGCGAGTTGCGGATGGAGATTCCGGCCCTGCGCATGGTTCTCGTGCCGCGCCATGTCGAGCGCACGCCCGAGGTGGAGGCGGCACTGAAGGCCCAGGGGCTCAGCTACCGGTTGCTCAAGGACGACACGTCGGACGCGACTGAGCCGGTTGATGTGCTGGTGGTCAACACGACGGGCGAACTGATGAACTACTACGCGGCGGCAGATGTGGTCTTTGTGGGCAAAAGCCTGGGCGGCAACGAGGGTGGGCACAACATCATCGAGCCCGCCATCTTCGGTAAAGCCATCCTGCACGGCGCGAACATGCAGAATTTCCGCGATGTGGCCCGCATCTTCCGCGAGGCCGATGCCGCCATCGAACTGGCCGAGGACACCGGCCTCGCTCCTGAGCTGCGCCGGCTGCTCACCGACGAAACTGCCCGTGCTGGCCTCGCCCAGCGCTCCCGTAGCGTGGTTGAGAACCAACGCGGTGCCATCGATCACACTCTGGACCTTGTCATCCCGTTGCATCGGAGTTGACCCATGAAGACCCTCTGCCGCCTGCTTGCAGTGGCCATCCTGCCGCTCTGCGCCGCTGACCGCTCCGACAAGCGGGGGGGAGTCTGCTTCCGGGGGGATGACAACCAGACGCCCGCCAAGTGGAACCAGATGCGGAAGGTCTTCGACAAGCATGGGTTCAAGCTCTGTGCGGCGCTGAACTTCACCAGAGCCACCCAAAGCGCGGCCTACATCGAGTTCATCCGCGATCTCCAAGCGGGTGGGCACGAGGTGATGGACCATACGCCCGGCCATCGCGTGTATGAGTTCCAGTTCGCCGCCGCGGCCGAGGCCGCGGCCCTGAAGGACAAGCCCTTCGTGCACCATGTGAAGGGTCGTACCGCCTACTTCACGTACCGCATCGATCCGGTCCGCTCGGCCCGTCGTGGCCAGGCCACCGTTTCCGGCAAGAGCTTCCGACCGGCCGATCCCGCTAAGTTCGAGAGGTGGCAGGGCGTGCCGCATCTGCTCTTCGAGGACCAGCCGGATACCGCCTATCTGCTGAGCCAGACGAAGAAGGGCGACTTCGAGCTGCGCAGCTTTTGGGGCGAAGATAACATTGACCTGGGAGCCGAGCGCACGGTGACGTACCGACGCCTCTGCAAGGAGGATATGCGGGTAGAGCCGGATGTGCTGCGGCTCCAGGCCCAAGTGGTCCAGGATCTGTGCAAGAAGCATGGCATCAAGCCACCCACCACGTGGATTCAGCCCGGTGGCTACGAGGCCGTGCTCTGGCGCTATGACATTGCGCCCATCTATGGCAAGGAGTTCGGCTATACCGCCGGCGCCACCTACCCAGATTCCGCCAAGAAGTGCTTCAACGAGTATGATCCCGACGGCGACCGCCGCTTCGCCATGCAGTGGGGCAATTTCCTGGAGGACAAGCGGGACTTGGAGTGGAACAAGACACGCATTGCCGAAGGCGTGGCCCGGCATCGACTGATGGTCGGACACAGTCACCTAAACGGCCCCGCCGAACTGGGTGGCTGGCAGGGAACTCTGGAGCGAACCGAGGGCATCCTCGCTTGGTGCAAGGAGACGGGCATTCCGGTGCGGACGATGAGCGAATGGGCCGATATCCTGTACACCCAAGAAACTGACCCCACGGTGAACGTCTTCCCCGACATCGGTACCGATCGGGATGGCAATGGCCGCCCTGACGGCATTCAACTCGGCGGGGGAGTGACTGTGGGGAAGGACAAGGACGGGGCTTCCCTGAAGGCAACGCGCGACGGCGTAGTCTGCAAGGTGATCGAGCTGGGTGGTCTGGAGAAGGGCAAGAACGAATTCTCTCTTGAGCTGGTTGGAGCCGAGGGCGTGACCATCGAGCTGGACGTGCGCTTCCGGGAGGTCCGCAAGGCAGACCACCGGATGATCCTGGTTGCCGCCGATCCCGCCGCCCCGCAACGGCTCGCGTGTAGGCTGGAGATTCCGGTCAAAGCATCCACTGCCGACATTGCCATCTCGGCCAAGGGCATTGCCGCGGGTACTGGCCTCCGTCTGCGCAACATCTCCCTCAGCCAACCCCAACCATAGTTCCCCGGCAAGTTGTGAATCGGGCTACGGCCCGGTACAGTTCGCCAAATTCGGACCGGTGTGCAGTATTCCCGGTCTCACGTCGCCGATTGACAGTTTTCCTGCGAAGAGGATTGATGACATGGACAAGGTCAAAGTCGGATTCATCGGTTGTGGCGGTATCGCCCAGTTCCACTTCGGGCACATGGAGAAGATCGACGAAGTGAACGTGGTCGCCGTTTGCGACCTGATCCAGGAGAAGGCGGATCGCACGGCCGCGCGCTTCGACGCCACAGCCTACACCTCCTACGCCGACATGTTCGAGCGCGAGGAGCTGGATGCGGTCTATGTCTGCGTGGAGCCCAGCGCCCATGACGGCATGGAGATGATGGCCATCGAGCGTGGTATCAACCTCTTCGTCCAGAAGCCCATGACCCTGGATCTGGCCTACGCCAAAGACGTGCGCGACGCCATCGCCGACAAGGGCCTGGTCAGCGGCGTCGGCTTCCAGTGCCGCTACGTGGACACCATCCCTCGGGTCAAGGCATGGTTGGACGGCCAAGACATCGGCATGGTGGTCTGCACCCGCCTGGGCGGCCTGCCCATGGTCTGGTGGTGGCGCCAGCACGAGCATTCCGGCGGCCAGGTGGTCGAGCAGTCCATCCACAACTACGACATCCTCCGCTGCCTGCTCGGCGAAGTGGAAGCGGTACACGGCATGTCCCGGCGCGGCATGGTCAAGGACATCGAGAACTACAATACCGACGATGCATCGGCCGTGACTATGCACTTCAAAAGCGGCGTGATCGCCTCCCTCGCCAGCGGCTGCTTCTCAGCCGGTGGCTTCGGTGCCAGCGGCTTCGATTTCTACACCCGGCAAGGCTGCATGAACTACGGTCTCGGCGGCAACTTCAAGATTCGCCAGCCGAACTTCACGGTCGAAGGCAAGCCCGGCAACGACTACGGCCAGGAGTCCGACGACACCTTCATTGACGCCGTCCTGGACAAGGACCCGACCCTGGTCATGTCGCCTTACGCTGACGCCTACAAGTCGCTGGAACTGACCCTGGCGATCAACGAATCCATGGCCAAGGGCGGCGAACTGGTCCAACTCCCCTAGCCCGATCTCTTCATGAACCATCTGCTGCAACCCTCTATCGCACGCAATCCCAAAGTCTTGCACCCAACGCCGAGCTT
>JABGQJ010001259.1 GCA_018648945.1 Victivallales bacterium | reverse complement strand
CCAACGGTCGGGGACACGTTTGGGGACCAGCGCCTCGCTCACCCGCCGAGAGAGATCTCCACCCGTGACTGAGACATCACGATTGCGTGGGCGGGGCGCGTTGGTTCCTGTCGTTCCGACGGTATGCTGACCGGTGCTGTACCTGAAGGTCGCAGTGACACGGCAAGGAGTTCCCGGCATGGCATATCTGCGAGTTGGAGGTCTTCTGATGGCGAGCATTCTGACGATGGCGGCAGCCGGCGGAGAGGCCCGACAGGCCAGGTTTTCGGTGCCGGTGGTGGATGCAGCGTGGACCGGTGGCACGCGTGCCCAAGTGGAGCCTTCCGCCGAGAAGACCCCGGATGGCGAGCCCACCGTGGTGGTGCGTCTGCAGCATCCTCCCGCCCGGCAGGAGCGGTTCTCCGAGAAGAACTCCCTGGTGTTGGCCGTGGGCAACAGCCGACCCGACGACAAGGCTGATTGGCGGGTTGGCTCCGTGAGCTTCTGGCTGAGGCCGGTGGTGCTCTCTCCCGAGCCATTGGTGGCCGTGTTGCGTCGGGGATACGGTGATACCGTAGCCCTGGCGAAGCCTGGCTGGCGGCGTGTCGAGGTCCGGAGCTGGGGCCCCGCTCCCCTCTACCTTCGCGGGGTCGATCAGCTCAGCTTCCGCACGGCATTGCCTCCCGAAGGCACCGCCTTTCAGATCGGCCCCGTGCAGTTCCAGATCGAGGAACACCTCCTGCGTTGGCGCCCCGCCAATGGCGGCGCCTTCGCGGTGCATGGGCTCTGGTGGCTCAAGGAGAACGATGGGGCGTACCGCCGCCTGCCACAGCGTGTTGCCAAGGTCAATGCCGGCGTCTGGTCGGCCGCCCAGCGCCCCGCTGGCGGGCGCGTCCGCTTCCGCACCAACTCCGCCACACTGAGGCTACGCGTCGATCACGGCAACGACAGTTTCCCATGGCCGGTGATGAGCAGCATGGCCATGGCCGGCATCGAGCTGTACGAGGGCACTCCGGGGAAGACCGTTTTCCGCTGGGTCGCGACGCCGGTCAGTGCCAAGGAACCCTACGAGCTGAGGCCACCCATCGCGGCGGACGGCAAGATGCACGAATACACGCTCTATCTGCCCATGTATGCCAAGCTGGCCTCCCTGGATATCGGCCTTGATCCAGAAGCCCGCATCGAGCCGCCGACCGCCTTCGGCAACGCCAAGCCCGTGGTGTTCTACGGAACTTCGTTCGTTCAGGGCGGGTGCGCATCGCGCGGCTCCATGAACTTCCCCGCCATCGTTGGCCGGAAGCTGGGCATGGACATCATCAATCTAGGCTTTGCCGGTGACGGACAGTGTGAGCCAGAGATTGCCGACTGCATGGCCGAGATCGAGGCGTCTTGCTTCGTCATGGGGCCGATCCTGAGCAATCTGCCGTTGATGCGCGAACGCTACGCCCCCTTCGTGGCCCGTTTGCGCGAGAAGTGGCCGGAGACACCGATTCTACTGATGACCCGGTTGCACACAGTGGGGCGGAAGACTCCCTATCCCGTCAACCAGTTGGTGCAGGAGGTCCACGCCGCCAGACGGGCTGCCGGTGACCGCAACATCCACCTGTTCGACGCCTTCTCGCTCTATGGCGACGGGGGGTTCTACCCAACTGCCGATGGGGTGCACCCCACCGACTATGGCTTCATGCTGATCGGGAACACCT
>JABGQJ010001258.1 GCA_018648945.1 Victivallales bacterium | reverse complement strand
CCTCAATCCCGAAGAGACGACCATCGCCGACATGCTGAAGCCGTTGGGCTATGCCACGGCCTGCGTCGGCAAATGGCACATTGGCAACCACCCCAGCCTCTTCCCCCAGAAACAGGGGTTCGACGAGTATTTCGGCCTGCCCTACTCCAACGACATGTGGCCGGTACACTACGATGGGACACCCCGCAAGAAGAGGAACTACCCACCGCTGCCCCTGATCGAGGGCGACAAGGCCATCGAGACGATTGACAACCTGGACGAGCAGGCCCAACTGACCACGCGCTACACGGAACGCTCGGTGGACTTCATCCGCCGCAGCCGGGAGCGCCCCTTCTTCCTCTACTTGGCCCATTCCATGGTGCATGTTCCTATTGCCGTGTCCGACAAATTCAAGGGCAAGAGTGGCAAGGGGCTGTTTGGCGACGTGGTCATGGAACTGGACTGGTCGGTCGGGCAGATTCTGCAGACGCTCAAGGAGATTGGGCAGGACGAGAACACGCTGGTCGTTTTCACCTCCGACAATGGCCCCTGGCTCAACTTCGGCAACCATGCAGGAAGCGTGGGTCCATTACGCGGCGGCAAGGGAAACAGCTTCGATGGCGGGCAACGGGAAATCGGCCTGATGCGTTGGCCCGGGGGGATTCCCGCCGGGCTGGTGCAGAAGGAGCCAGCCAGCTCCATCGACCTCCTCCCGACCATCGCGGAAATGACCGGCGCAGCTCTGCCCGAGAGGAAGATCGATGGCTTGAGTATCCTGCCGCTGATGCGCGGCGTGAAGGGCGCGACCTGCCCGCATGAGGCCTTGCTTTTCTACTACGGAAACGGCCAGTTGCAGGCGATTCGGTCGGGTCGGTGGAAGCTGCATTTCCCCCATAGCTTCCGGTCGTATGTGGGTGTGGAACCGGGCAAGGACGGGTTCCCAGGCAAATACGCCAGGGGGAAGATCGGCTCGGAACTCTATGATTTGCGGGCGAATATCGGCGAGAACAAGAACGTGGCGGCGGAGAATCCCGAGGTGGTCCAGCGCTTGCAGGCGCTGGGCGAGGCGATGAACGCGGAGATCCAGGCCAACAAGCGGCCGGCCGGACGCATACCTGGTGCGGCTCCCGAGAAGATCGTCCCCAAACCGCTGCAGCCGAAGGCGCTCACGGCCAACGACCGTGGCGAGTTCGTGTGTCTGGCCCTGAATGCCCGGATCGCGAATGCGAAGGGGGCGCGGTACGTGGAGAGCAAGCTCCGCAAGAACATTGGCAGCTGGCATTCGCTGGAGACCGTGGTGAACTGGCAGTTGACGGCTGTGCCGGCCGGACGCTACCGCGTGTTCGTGCGGCATGCGCTGGCGAAGCCCCTATCAGGGAGCGAGTTCCAGGTGACCCTCGGTGAGGCCAAACTGCGAGGCAAGACGCGCACGACGGCGACATGGCTCAAGTACACGGAGAGCGACGTTGGCGTCCTGGATGTGCCACAGGCCGGGGATCAGACAATCTCGATCCAGGGAGTGAAACTGGCCAGCAAGCGCTGCGTCATGAATCTCCACTCCCTGCGCTTGGTGCCAGTTCGCTGATCGCGCCAGTCGCGGCTACTCCAGTACCCAGGTGCCGAAGTGGTCGTGTTCGGTGAAGCCGCCGACGCACTGGGACCAAGTGGTGTTCTCCCGCACGGGGATCCGTTGACGGCAGACATTGGCCCGCAACTTGAGCCCCGCCTTGGGAGTGA
>JABGQJ010001257.1 GCA_018648945.1 Victivallales bacterium | reverse complement strand
AATGGGGGCCCGGGGAGAATGGAGGATCCCGACCGGAACCATCGCGCGCCGAACGAGCTCACTTGAGCTTCGGGAACGAACGGGCTGAGTCTCTCGCAGGGAGCTCGACCAAGGGCTCTTCCTGCCAGCGAAGCGTCGTTCCGCTGTTGATCTGGTAGTAGACGGGGCCCTCCCCGCCGGTCATGGCCGAGCAGGCCTCGGCGTCGGTGGCCAACCCATCCCATGAAACGACACCGTCGCCTTCTCTGGGGAAGAAAGCTCGGAACGTGTGGGCGCCCTGGTCCCAGGTCAGGCCCAAGCCATGCGGACCGCTGTCCACCCGGCAGTCCGGCTGCATGTCCCGATTGGCGGGGATAAGCACGACCGAGCGTACGCTCAGCACGTGATCCTTGGCTTCCGGTCGTTTCCCGGACAGAGCAAAGCGGATTTTGTGCGTGCCCTGGTCAAGGGTTGCGCTGCCGAGACGAATCGGTGCCGTCCAGAACACGCGCTTCGGGCGAAAGAGGTCGAGTTCCGAACGGATCACCTTGCCGTCCAGGAGAACATCGCAGGTACCCCGATGATCGGAGCAGTAGAACTCCGCCCAGAGCTCGTATTCACCGGCAGTCGGCACGTCACGGTCGACTCCGAACCACTGCCCCGCCGTCTTCGGTTTGAAGTAGATCACCTCGTTCTTGTAGATCACGAATTCCGCCCCATTCGTGCTGACCGTTTTCCAGCGTTCTCCCTGCGGCAGCACCCGGGAGGCGTATCCGTCCGGCTGCGGCCCGGCCTGGATTGCCAAGGCCAGGGGCATCTCCACGTCGTTCTCGACGCGCAACTGATTCCCGTTGATCACCTTCCAAGGGAGCCCCACGAGATTGTGCAGCAGGGCGGTGCCCTCGGGGTGCTCCACCAACGCCGTTCGATCTTTGAGTAGAGAGACCTTGGCACCGGTGGGCAGCGATACTGTCCACGCCTTGGCAGGCGGCAATGCGGCGGCGATGAACGTGCCATTGCCGCCAGCCACCGACTTCAGGGGCTCGCGGTCTCTGCCTTCCGCCTGACAGCGCAGCTCCAGAGGCAGCTTCGGCACGCCGTAGGACCAGCGAGCGTCGGCAACCCCCGCCTGCAAGGCCAGGACATGTCCCGCGTGGTTCGTGGCGATCCACGTCGGATCGACACGAGTCCCGTTGCCCAAGGAGGCGCACAAGCTCGGCTTCCCGGCAATCGCGCGTTGGTGCCCGACGGCCCCGCGCGCGTCCAGCTGCACCCATGCCCCATCGTCGCAACCGGCAAGGAAGGCCCCCTTGGCCGTCGTGCTGCTGAAACTGCACACGGGCCGGGGCAGCCTGGTGGCCCACAGTTGCTGCCCGTCGGTTGCCGACAGGGCCGTTACCCAGCCGTTGCCGAAGCCCGCCACGATCTCAGCAGTGCCATCGTCATCGAGATCACACAGCGCGGCCCCAGGGATATACTCAGCCAGTTTGGCGCGGCTTCCGCCGGGCCCGACATCCCTGCACCACAATGCCTTGCCATCCTGGATGTTGTTCATGCAGATCTGGTTCCAGTTGGGGCCGCAGAGAGTCCGGAGCACGCCACCGACGTCGTTCGGCAATGGAACGGCATGCAGGAACGCGTTGCCCTGAGAGAACGCGTTGGGACGATGCTTGAGCAGGTCCGGCGTGTTCGAGGGGTAACGCTCGGCGACTACCCGGAGTACCTGCCCGGTGTCGGGGGCAAG
>JABGQJ010001256.1 GCA_018648945.1 Victivallales bacterium | reverse complement strand
AACATTATCCGCCGAGGCAATGGGGACGAGGTTGTTCCACCAGTTGTAGCGGGGGTAGACGAAGACCTCACCATCGGTAGGGTTGGCCCACGTGCGCACATCGCCCTTCTTCTGAATGAGAGTCTTCAGGTCCTCGCCCGCGACGTGGCCGTACATGGGGACGGGATCGCCCGCCACGAAGGCCCAACCACCACAGATCGGGGCGTCGGCCACCGCGTTCGGATAACGGGCCATGGTCTGGCGCTGGCCGTCCAGGAAAAGCTGGCGGAAGCGGAACTTCCCAAACCCCTGGGCAGCGAGGTCGGTCTGGAGAATCCCGTCCCGGAACGGGGCAAACTCGGTCACCGGCCACCCCCCGACCAGGACCGGCTTCTCTTCACGATAGGCCCGGTAGACGATGGGTGCGTCCGGCGTGCCCGAGTCCCACTCGTGCAGAACCACCGTCTCCCGCAGGTAGTACGTCCCACCCCGAATCTCCACCACTGCGCCAGGGAACTCCGGCGCTTTCTTGCGCGCCGCCAAGATGGCGTCCCGCGCTTTTGCCACCGAAGCGAAGGGCTTCTCGACGGTGCCAGGATTGGCGTCATCGCCATCTGGCGCGACCACATAGGACAACGGTGCACCGATCGCGAGAACAGGTGCGGCAAGGACTAGTAACAGCAGGTGGAATCCACGCATCTTGGGCCTCGTCGTGTTCTGGTACTCCGCGTCCGGGAAGGGCAACGGCAGATGCCGCGCTGCCAATCCACGGTACCCGCGAAATCGATCTCGGCAAGCGCCAGCGGCGGCGGTCGCGTTGCGGAGCGGCACTTCCGCTCCGCAACGCACTCATGTGGGGTCCGGGGAGACGAGTCTCCCCGGCGGGGTGCGGGGCTGGCCCCGTGACTGAAGCATTGCTTCCCGCCACGGCAAAGACTACCAATCGGCCACGGGCGCGGTAGATTTGCCGAGGCACCCAGTATCCTCCCAGGACCATCCCACGGAGAAGCGACCATGGCCACCCGACTCCTAGTGAAAGCCGGCGAGCACACCCGCCAGCAGTGCCCCGTGTCCGCCGAGATCGAGACCGCGGGCCTCGACCCCGAGCGTCTCGTGCTGACCACGGAGGATGGCTCGCCCATTCCCTGCCAGGTCGAGCAGGTCGGCGACAAACTCCGCCTATCGTGGGTACTCGACGAGCTCGCCGCCAAGCAGGAAGCCGTCTTCCTGGTCGGCGAAGGTGATGCACCAGACCAAGCCGGCGTTGAACTGAGCGAGAAACAGGCAGGGCAGATCGACGTGTCCCTGGGCGGCAAGCTCTTCGCCTCCTTCTGCTACGGCCCGCCATGGTCCCGCCCCTTCCTGCACCCCGTGATCGGTCCCTACGGCGAGCCCATCACCCGGGCATTCCCGGTGGTCAAGGATGTGCCGGGCGAATCTCAGGACCATCCCCACCACAAGAGCTTCTGGGTAGCCTGGGGCGACGTCAACGGCGCGGACAACTGGAGCGAGAACGAGAAGGGCCATGCTCACCAGGTCGTGCGCGAACTGACGGAAGCCGTCTCCGGCCCCGCCTTTGGCCGCATCTCCTGCGCCCTGGACTGGGTGTCCGAAGCCGGCGAGAAGCAACTCGAGGAAGACCGCGAACTCGTCTTCCACAGCCTCTCCAAGTCCTGCCGGGCCGTGGACCTGAAGGTCGTCTTCCGCGCCACCGAGGGCAAGATCCGCTTCGGCGACACCAAGGAAGG
>JABGQJ010001255.1 GCA_018648945.1 Victivallales bacterium | reverse complement strand
CGAACGTGAGCTGGAAGCCCGGCTTCGACAAGCGGCAGATGGAGTACGCGACCATCGGCCTGACCGACGAATTCCCTGCCGCCTACGGAGGCCGCCCCGCCCGGGCCGTGCCACCACCCGCGCCGCGCAACCTGCGCGCCACGCCCCCCAATCACCGCACGATCATCCTCACCTGGGAGCCACCGGAACACACCTTCCGCACCGGGCCGCAGTACACGGTCTACCGGGATGGCAAGTCCATCGCCCACACCCTCGAGCCGACCTTCACGGACACCCGCCGCCGCGAGCTCACCCAGTACCGATACACCATCGCCGCCCAGGACGGCGACCTCTGCCACCTGGGGCCGCAGTCTCGCCCCTGTATGGTGCGCACGCCAGCAGACCGCACGGCTCCCGTCGTCGAGACGATCTGGAGTATCAAAGACACCAACCGCGTCCGCGTGCGTTTCAGCAAGGCCATGGTCCGGGCGACCATCTTGCGCCAGGAAAACTACCAGTTCTCCCCTCCCCTCGCGGTCCGCGCCATCAGATGGATCTCAGCCGACTGCGTGGAGCTTGAGGTCGCCACTGCGGTCGGCGGCCAGGGGCAGGCCCTAACCGTGCGCAACGTCACCGACAGCACGGCCAGCCACAATGCCCTGCAAGGCGGTGCCAAGCTGCCCGTGACCGCCGGCGGCAGCGGCGTGGCCTACGACATGCAACTCACGGCCAACGGCCGGTTGCTCGACAGCCTGGGTGGGGCCGGAGACGCTGTGCTGCGCAACGGCGCAGCTGTCGTCCCCGATGCCGGGCCGTTTGGCGGGCCGGCCCTGCACCTCGATGGCGAAGACGACTATGCCGAGGCTTCCCCTGCCTTCAATCTGGGAGGCGACGAGTTTACCATCATGGCCTGGGTCTGGCGCGAGAAGAACAGCACCATCATCCTCTCCAAGGGGAACGGCTTTGGCGAACCCGCCACCTGGTCTTTTGGCTGGGCAGGGAAGGGCAAGTCCGACAGCGTCTCGCTGCGCAATCTGAACGTGTTCCACAGCACCGCTGCCTTCTCCGTCCCCCTCAAGAAATGGGTCCACGTCGCCTTCGTCCGGCGTGGCAGGAAGGGTCTCACCTACGTCAATGGCAAGCCCAGTGACGGTCCCCACGACCTCACCGATCTCGCCCCCCTTGTGAACGACCATCCCCTGCGCATCGGTCGCCGCGCCCACGAACCCAACCCCGTCTACTTCCAGGGCAAGCTCGCCCATCTCCGACTCCTCCCTCACGCTCTCTCCGCTGAGGAAGTCCAGGCTGCCGCCCAGCCACCCGGCAAGCTGGGGAAGTGACGGGGCGTTTCGGCCGGGGTGTCTGAAGGGACAGAAGGGACCGAAGGGACGGTAAACCACTCGTGGCGCGCGGCCTTCCCAAACCAGGCTGGGCGTACAGCCAAGTCGATGCTGCCAGTACTCTGGGTCTCTGTGCAGATGCATCACAGCGAGAATGGAGATCCCGTTGGCCTCTTCGGAGTACAGGATGCCCCAAATCGCTTCCAGACCTTCCTGAAGACATCCTCCCCCGGAACTGGCCTCACGTGGCCGGCACGCAACTCGGCAAGGCGGCGCAGCGCCACTGCTGCCCATTTCTGGTCCGTGTCAGAATCCGGTGCGTTGAGGCTACGGTGAATAAGGGCACGTGACCTGGCAGGGCTTCTGGTCAGTGTCGTTCGTTCTCATGGCTGTCTCCCGTATTCATTCGCC
>JABGQJ010001254.1 GCA_018648945.1 Victivallales bacterium | reverse complement strand
TGTTCCTGAAGGTCTCGACCGACAGCGGCATCTGCGGCTGGGGCGAGCCGGTGGTGGAGGGGCGAGCCGCCACGGTGGCTGCCGCTGTCGAGGAGATGAGCGACTATCTGGTCGGTCGCCGCGCGGGCGACATCGAGGACATCTGGCAGGTGCTCTACCGCGGTGGCTTCTATCGCGGCGGTCCCGTCCTCACCAGCGCCATCTCCGGCATCGAGCAGGCGCTCTGGGACATCAAGGGAAAGGCCCTCGGCGTGCCCATCTACGAACTCATGGGCGGGGCCGTCCGCCACAAGATGCGCACCTATGTCTGGGTGGGTGGCGACCGCCCCGAGAACGTCGCCAAGGCCGCCCGCGAACGGCTTGAGCAGGGCTATACCGCGCTCAAGATGAATGCCACCGAGGAACTCGCCTGGATCGATTCTCACGAGAAAGTGGACCAAGCCGTGGCTCGCGTCGCCGCCATCCGCGACGAATTGGGCAAGGGCATCGATATCGCCGTGGACTTCCATGGTCGCGCCCACAAGGCCATGGCCCGCGTCCTGATGAAGGAACTCGACCCCTACGGCCTGATGTTCGTTGAGGAGCCCGTGCTCTTCGAGAATGAGGAGGCCTTTGCCGAGCTGCGTCGCCACGCCTCCATGCCCATTGCCACCGGGGAACGCGCCTTCACCCGCTGGGACTTCAAACGCATCCTCGCCTCGGGTTCGGTGGATATCATCCAGCCCGATCTCAGCCACGCCGGCGGCATCTGGGAGGTCCGCAAGATCGCTGCCATGGCTGAGGCCTACGACGTGGCCCTCGCGCCCCATTGTCCCCTCGGTCCCATTGCCCTCGCCTCTTCCCTGCAAGTGGACCTTTGCTCCCCCAACGCCATCATCCAGGAGCAGAGCCTCGGCATTCACTACAACCAGGGCTCCGACCTCCTCGACTACCTCGCCGATCCCACGGTCTTCCAGTACGAGAACGGCTACATCGCCCGCCTGGACGGCCCCGGCCTCGGCATTGAGATCAACGAAGAAAAGGTCCGCGAAGCCGCCGCCATCGGCCACGACTGGAAAAACCCCGTCTGGCGCCTCGAGGACGGCACCGTCACCGAATGGTGAGGAGACACACATGACGACTACCCCATCCTGGCCCCCCACCCCCATCCAGAGCAGTTGGGACGACCTGCTAGAGGGAATCGACTCCGCCGACGCCTGGCAGGCGAAGCGCCAGTCGGTCAAGGCCCGGTTCCTGACGCTGATCCGCGATGAGGCCGCGCCGGAGCCACCCCCTGATTTCCAGGTGAGGGTCGAGCGGCAATGGGATGGCGGTGGTTTCCGCCTGCTCTACATCAGCTACCAGGTCGAGGCGGACGAACGGGCCCACGCCTACATGGCAATCCCCGCTGGCCCGGTCCCGGAGGGTGGTTTTCCCGGCGTCGTCTGCCTCCACGGCACGCTCAACTGGGGTGCGCGCCGCACAGTGGGTCTGCTGGCCGAGCCTGGCGATCCGCACGCCAGCAAGTCTGGACTGGACGACAAGGACTACGCCCGCCAATTGGTCCGCCGAGGCTACGTGACCATCTCCCCCGAGCACTTCTGCTCCGCCACCCGGATGCCCCCCGAAGGTCCCTATGAGACCGCTGCCTTCTACCGCAAGCACCCGAACTGGTCCGCCGCGGGCAAGTACACCTATGACAGTCGCATCGCCTGCTCGGCCCTGGCCACGCGACCCGAGGTGGATGCCGACCGCC
>JABGQJ010001253.1 GCA_018648945.1 Victivallales bacterium | reverse complement strand
CACCGTGGGAAGGTCCCCCCGGTGCCCCACTTCGCGTCCATCCGGCAGAACCCGCACATTGCTCAACGAAATGGCGCCCATGCCCTGGTTCTGGTCGTGCGGGAGCACGTAGAACGGCACGCCCGCCCGCTCGTTCTCGCCCGTGGGCAGGTTGCGCAGATCATTGCCGTGTTTGGCCTTCAACTGAGAATTGCAGAAGGGCCGCAGATCGGCGAAGAACCAGCCCTTCTCATTCACCGGCAGCAACGAGAGCGACCGCATGCTCAACCCCAGGTTCGTGAACAGGATCGAGGCGGTGCGACGGGCCCTGTCTCCATCGTGCTCCGCCTGCCCAAAGCGCAGTTGGCTGAACACAACGCGTCCGCGCCCGAGGCGGACCTCCTGCAACACGCCAGGCACGTCGAACAACTGCTTGGCCGGCACGCCGTCGAGCAGCAATCGCCGCCCAACCCGGCTGTCGGCCAAGTCGCGGCCATTGCTCGCGCGCCACGCGGTGTCGAAGTTGGTCAGCCCCAAGGTCAGCAACTGATCCCGAACCAAGCGCAGCGGCCCCATCTCGGCGGGAGCCACCCTCGCCTGCCCTGCCGTCAGGACGCCGATGGCCGGCAAGCACGCCTCATCCGCATCGTGCACAAACAGCACCGCCCCGGCTTCTGCCAGGGCCCGGGCCCGTTGTCCTCCCATGGTCCGCAAAGCTGCCCCATCCAACAGCACCAGCCGTCCCTCTTCGGCCCGGGCAGAATCCCCGGCCGCAAAGGAGAGTTCAGCCTTCAGCTCCTCCTGAAGATAGCGACCCAATGGGGAGTCTGGCGCCGCCGCGCAGATCCCCGCGCCCAGGCTACCGGCTGGACGCTGGTCGAGCCAGGTCAACAGGTCGCGGAGCAGTTGCCGGGCCATGGGTTCCACGGCAAACGCTCGCACCAAGTCCAACTGACAGACCACGTACGTGCCCTTCCCCTTCGGCAACTCCAGCAACGGGGCGCGTACCAGGTTCAGGGAGCTGCTTGCCAATGGGCGGAAGTTGCCCTGCACAGGCTTCACCGTGGACCGGGTCGTCACGATATGGTCGTTCCGCCAGAACCGGAGCGCATTGAGCCCGCAATCCCGCGTTGCGGGGTGCGTGTCCGAGGCCGCGAACGCCACGGTCTCCGTGGGGCTGCTCTTCGCCCCGCACAACCTCACGGGCACCGGCAACCAGCGCGGCATCGCCTCCTGCTCCAGGCAAAGGACATGCCCGCCATCGCGCACGAACGCCTCCACCTCCTGGGCCCGTTCCACAATTCCCGAGGTCACCGCGTGCCGCGCAATCACCAGCGTCCGCAATCCGCCGATAGCGGACGCCGTCAGCTTCTCCACTCGTCGCGCCTTCACCCCGAGCGCGGCCAGGGCTCGCCAGGTGGCCGGGTCTTCCCCATACACTCCCACCGCGCCATTCAGCTCGGCCGTGACTCTGCGGAGCGAGACTCGGCAAGGCAACTCCAAGGCATCCACCGATTCGCCGTTCTCTCTCACCAAACCAAGTGACACAAGCAATTCGCCAGGCGCGTCGGGGACAGACACAGGGATCTTGGCCCGCACCACATCGCCGGGCGCCAAGTGCAACTCCTGAGGCTTGCTCTCCCCAGGCTCTCGACCAGCCCCCGACCAGCGACCAATCAACCGGTACACCTGCACGCGCAAGGTCTCGTTGTACACCGCCCCCCGCAATGCAGCCTGTTCGCCCGCCCAGAAATGGG
>JABGQJ010001252.1 GCA_018648945.1 Victivallales bacterium | reverse complement strand
GCCACTGGCAGCCCCCCGCCAGCAGATGGACGAAGCCGAGTATTTCAATCACGTCCGGGACGGAGCTGCCGACGAGGAGAGCTTCCAGCAGGAATACATGTGCGTTCCTTCGGACGACAACACCGCGTTCCTGACCTACGATCTGATCACCAGCTGCGAGTACCCCGCCGGCACGGTCTGGGAATGGACGCTGGAAGAACTGGCCACCAGCCGCGATCGCCTGTTCGTGGGCGTGGACGTGGGCCGCTCCCACGATCTGACCGTGATCTGGGTGCTGCAGAAGGTAGCGGGGACCTATTTCACCCGCGCCATGATCGAGCTGCAGAACGTGCCGTTTCGGCAGCAGGAGGAGATGCTGTATCCCATCCTCGCGCTGCCCTCCGTCCGCCGTTGCTGCATCGACGAGACCGGCATCGGCCGTCAGTTCACCGAGCGCGCCCAGGAGCGGTTCGGCAAGTACAAGGTGGAGGGTGTCACCTTTACCATGGCCACCAAGGAAGAGATGGCCTATCCCTTCCGCGCCGCCTTCGAGGACGGCACGATCCGCATCCCGAGCAGCCCGTACATCCGGGCGGATCTGCGCGCCATCAAGAAGATCTACACCGGCGGTGACAACGTCCGCTTCGCTGCGGACCGTGGCAAGAACGGCCATGCCGATCGCTTCTGGGCCGGGGCCCTCGCCCTGCTGGCCGGCGCCAACGCCCCCGACGCCCACGCCCAGGCCGTCTCCGTCCCCCAGCCCGGCAGCATCGAGCACATGCGCATGATGATCGCCAACCCCCAAGCCGCCGCCCTCGGCAGCAGAGGAATCGTATGAACGTCCTTGGCTTCCACATCGGTCGCGCCAATGCCGCCCCTGCAGTCGCCGCTCCCGCCGAACCCACAGGTGGGGCCGGCGAGGCCATGGCCATGGCGATGATGGCCGCCCTGGGCCATGCGGCCAAGAGCAGCGAGGATGCCGCCGGCACCCCCACCGGCCGCGCCACCCGTCTCACCAAGGGGCTGACCCCCGTCAAGCTGGCGGGCTATCTCGACGAGTTCTATGCCGGGAACTTCCGCAACATCGCCCAGCTCTGGGACACCATGGAGGATGGCGATACCGTCTGCGCGCCGGTTGCCGAGAAGCGCAAGAAGAAGATCACCGGGGAGCTGCGCGACTACACCGTGGAGGCCGTGGACGACACCCCCGCCGCCGAGAAGCAGGCCGAGTTCCTGCGCACCTTCCTGGACTCCGGGATCCGGGGCGAGCACGCCCTCCGCCCGGCCGAGCACGGCGGCCTCCGCAAGGCCGTGGAATACATGGCCGATGCGGTGGGGAAGAAGTACAGCTTCCTGGGCAAGGTCTGGGAGCAGGATGGCGACCAGCTCAAGCTGACGCTGCGCTTCGTCCCCCTCTGGCACTTCAAGGAGGCGGACGATGGCTCCTACCGGTACTACCCCAATCCCAACAGCACCCTCTCCTCGACCGCCGTCAAGGAGGAGGAGTGGGTCATCGGCGTCCGCAGCCGGGCCATCATGCAGGCCGCCTGCCTGGCAGTGACCCTGCGCCGGCTGCCGGTCCAGCAGGTCGCCCGCGCCCTGGAGAAGTTCGGCGTGCCCAACGTAATCGGCACCACCACCGCCGAATTCGGCAGCCCCGGCTGGGATGCCATGTACACGGCCCTGGTCTCCTACATGTCCGGCATGCCCGCCCTGCTCAGCGAAGGCAACGACCTCAACGTCTTGGAGTCCAGCTTCC
>JABGQJ010001251.1 GCA_018648945.1 Victivallales bacterium | reverse complement strand
CCGCTGCCCAACTGGACAGCAAAGACGCCGACACCAAGCGCCAAGCCGTCAGGGCCCTCGCCGACTGGCCCACCACCGCCGCCCTCCCCGCCCTGGCAGCAGTCGCCCAGGACGACAAGGACATTCCCCGTTACGTATTCGCGTTCCGTGGCCTTGTGCGCCTGACCGGCAAAGTCGATGAACCCACGCCCAAACTCGTGGCCCGGTACGACGCTGCCATGCGACTCGCCCGCCGTCCAGACGAGAAGCGCCTGGTCCTCGGGGGCCTCGGCAGCATTCGCGACCGCGCGGTCTTCCCCAAGCTGCTAAGTTACCTCGGGGACAAACAGCTCGCTGGCGAAGCCGCCATCGCGGCCGTCGAACTGGCCAAGATCATCAAGGGCGACGACGCGGTGAGCGCCCTCAAGCAAGTCATCGCCAAGGTCAAGATCCCCGACGTACAGAAGCGCGCCAAGGAGGCCCTCTCAGAAGTGGCCAAGTTCGCCGGTTGCGTCGGCATCTGGGAAGTCGCCGGACCCTACAGCAAGGACAACAAGGGGCACACGGCCATCTACCCGGTCGTCTTCCCCCCCGAGACGCGCGATGCCAAGGGCGTGATCTGGCGCAAAGTGAAAGCGGATCGCAAAGACGGGCACCTCGACCTCATCCCCCTCTGCGGCAAGAGCAACCGGTGTGCCTACATGCGCGTCAACGTCATCGTCCCGATAGCCTGCGAGGCCCAGCTCAGCATCGGCAGCGACGACGGCCTCAAAGTCTGGCTGAACGGCAATGTCTGCCATGAGATGAACGTACCCCGTGCCTACAAGCCCTTTGAGGACACGATCCCCGTCACCCTCCTTGAGGGCACCAATACGCTGATGCTCAAGATCACCCAGGGCGGCGGCGGCTGGGAAGCCAACGCCCGCGTCCGAGATGCAGACGGCGCGCCCCTCGACGGGCTCAACTTCGAGCTTGGCGCCCCCGTCTACCGCGCTGCCACACCCCGCAAACTGGCCGACGGCGCGCCCACTGCGGAGAAGCTCGGTTGGCGCATGTCCATCGAGTGCTGGAGCTTCCGCAACTTCACCTTCTTCGAATCCGTGGACAAGGCCAGCCGCATGGGCGTGAAGTACCTGGAGATGTTCCCCGGCCAGACCGTGGCCAAGGAGCTCGGCGATGTCAAGACCAACCAGGACATGTCGCCCGACGCGCAGAAGGCCATCCAGGCCAAGCTCGACGAGGCCGGGATCAAGGTCGTCAACTTCGGTGTCACCGGCATCCCCGGCGATGATGCCGGCCGCCGCAAACTCTTCACCTGGGCCAAATCCATGGGTATCGAGACCATCGCCGCCGAGCCCAAACCCAAGGATCTCCCTGGCATCGACAAGATCTGCCAGGAGTTCGGCATCAACGTGGCCCTCCACAACCACCCCGAGCCCTCCCGCTACTGGAATCCCCAGACCGTGCTCGACGCCTGCAAGGGCCTCAGCCCCCGCATCGGGGCCTGCGCGGACACGGGCCACTGGATGCGCTCGGGCATCAAGCCCATCGATGCCATCAAACTCCTCGAAGGCCGGCTCGTCAGCTTCCATTTCAAGGACCTGAACACCTACGGCAAGGAAGGCGCTCACGATGTGCCATGGGGCACCGGAAAAGGAGATGTCATCGGGGTCCTGCGCGAACTGAAACGCCAGGGCGTCAAGGCCGTATTCTCCAGCGAATACGAACACAACTGGGACAAGAGCGAGACCGAGATCGCCGCCTGCGT
>JABGQJ010001250.1 GCA_018648945.1 Victivallales bacterium | reverse complement strand
CAGACGCTGGACCTCCAGTTGCTGATCGGTCTCGTGTTGCGCAGTGTCGAGGAAGTGGGGCCGCAGCCGACCGACGAGCGGGTTCGGCGCATTCTGGAGTCGCTCGACGAGGATCCGAACCTCAGCAATGCGGAGCTCGCGAAGATCGCCGGCATGAGCACGAACGGTTTCCATCGGCTGTTCCGCGAGCAGGTCGGCCTCGCCCCCCACGCCTACGTGCTGGCCAAGAAGATGGACCTCGCCTGCAGCCTGCTTCAACACACGGCATACACCGTCGATGCCATCGCCGAGGAATGCGGGTTCAACGACCGGGCCTACTTCGCCCGCGCTTTCCGTCGCCAGTTCGGCATCAGCCCCAGCCAGTACCGGCAGCGCGATTCGGGCTGATGTGCAAGAGAGGAGTTGGCCAGGAGCTGACCCACTCCGCAGGGAGTGTAGCCGTCTTGGCAGGGCGTACTCACTCCTTGTCCGCCAGGATTTCCTGGTACCAGGACAGGAAGGAGTCGGTCTGCCGGGCCAGGCTGAGCTCTGCGCCTCGGCGGGCGGCGCCGGCGGCGCAGGAGGCGCGGAGGGCGGGATCGTCGAGTAGACGGACGACGGCTTGCGCGTGGACGTGGGCGTTCCCCATGGGAGCGAGATAGCCGGTCATGCCATCGATGATCTGATCGCAGAGCCCACCCACTGCACTGGCCACCACGGGGGTGCCGCAGGCCATGGCCTCGGTGGTCGTCTTGCCGAAGGCTTCGGCGCGAGCGGTGTGGACGAAGACGTCGGCGGCGCGGTAGTAGTCGGCCACGACGTTGGGATCGCTCTGGAAGGGAACCGGGATGATCGGCTTGTCGGCCAGTTCGCGGGGGGGGGCATCTCGGCCAAGGCACACGAACTGCACGCGCGAACGCCGACGGGCGATGTCCTGAATGGTCCGGGTCATCGTCTCGCTATCCTTGTAAACGTTCTTCCGTGAGGATGCGGCGAAGAGGACCAACAGCTCGTCCTCGGGCAGCCGCAGCCGCCGTCGCGCCGCCTTGGTGTCGTCTGGCGAGAAGGCCTCCAGGTCAATGCCGTTTGGGATCATGCGGTAGCCAGCGGCGTTGGGCAAGGTCGACTGCCGGGCCGCATCCAACAGCCACTGGGAGGGGGCGGTGACATAGACGTTGGACTGGGCGAGAATGTCGGCTTTGGCGGCGCGATTGGCGGCGCTGGCATCGCGATGGATGCCTGGGTAGCAGCCCAGGTCAGGGCACTGGCCGCAGCCGGCTGCCCAACGAGGGCAGTCGCAGGGATAGGCACAATGACCCGTGAGCAACCACGCATCGCGCAGGTTGAGGATCACGGGGACGCGGGTCGAGAGAGCGGGCAAAGCCGCCAAGTCGAAGTACCATCCGTGCAGGTTGTGGCAGTGGACAATGTCTGGTTGCTGTGCCGTGAGTTCGAGGAGTTGCGCCGTGCCGGGGAAGTCGAACTCCTCGCGCCCTTCACGCCAGGCTTGGAATCGCCTGGCCGCAGCCGCCCGGTCGAGAATGCGGGACAGACGCCGGGCTCCGGGGAGACTTCCCTCGCAGCGCCGGGCGAGGGAGGCAAGGCCCCCGAAGAGGCTCCCGCGTGGTCCGGGAGGACGCACGCGGGGAATCTCGAGTGTATCCGGATCCGTGCCGTATTTGCGGCCTACGGCAAGCCAGGAGCCATGCCCTCGGTCGCGATAGGCCAGACACAGGTTCCGGGCGGAGCCTTCTGCGCCCCCGCCCCGGTCC
>JABGQJ010000125.1 GCA_018648945.1 Victivallales bacterium | reverse complement strand
CCACTGAGCACAAGCTCCCCCACTGCTCCGCGAGGCACCTCCCAGTCTTGCCAGCCGCCGCCAAAACTCACAGGCTCCCTGTGAATGCGAATCAGCCTGGCCCGCAACCCCTGGCACAGCTCCCCGACACAGACCCCCTCCGCTCCTTGTTCGGCGGGCATCTCGGCAGCATCGAGATGGGCAATGGGCTCAACCTCGGTGGAACCGTAGAGAATGAGCAGCTGCGCACTCGATGCCACCCGGCGGAATGCGGCGACATCATCGCTGCTGATTGGTGCTCCGCCTGTGGCCGCACGCCGAAGCCTGGGAACCGGCACGCCCGCTGCGGAAAGGCTGCGCAAGAGCCATGGAGATAGCGTACAACAACCGATATCCAGAGCCCGAATCTGCGCCGCGAGAAATGCCCCGTCCGTCCCACTTGCGTGGGCCAGGCTCACGGCCGGAATCACGGTTGTGACCCCGCCCGCAAGGTTGTTCAGGGAGAACACCGGAAATGCGGGCAGGTCGAGCTCTCCGGGCAAGTAGGTCAAGTCGCGGCTAATCGCTTCATGCTGGGCTGCCAGAAAGCGGTGGGAGCGATCCGCGCCTTTGGGCACTCCGGAACTGCCCGTGGTAAAGGTGATGAGCGCGGTATCTTCGCGCTCCACCGGGCAAATGGGAACCGTCGCCCGGCCCTTGGCCAGGGCCAGCAGTTCGCCGTCGTAGACAGCGCTATGTGGCCCGGCCACGATGCGAATCGGCGGCAGCTCGAGCCCTGGTGCAGATGCCGCAAACTGGTAGGCCTTCTCGGGTGCGATGATGGCCTTCGCCTCGACCAGCCGCGCGCATTGCCCGAGGCTTCCCGGACGGGCCCAGGACTCGATGAACACCGCCACGCCCCCCAGGCGCTGGACGGCGAACATCGCGATATAGAGTGCGGGCGACATGGGCACGAAGAGGAAGACGCGATCGTCCTTCCCTATTCCCAGTTGCGCCAGGCCAGAGGCGGCGGCGCGAACGGCGCAGGCCAGTTCACCGTAAGACATCGCCTCGTGCGCCAAGGCGGTGTCTTGATCCGCCAGCCAAGCAGCCTTCTGCTCCCCGGGAAGCCAATGCAGGGCAACACGCTCGGGAGCGGATCCCGCAACTCGCTCGAGGAACGAGATCACGTTGTTCCGCGGGGTGCATCCCTCCTGATAGCCAATCCGCAGGTTGCTCATTCACCAATCCCCCAACATGACACGACCCCGAGCAGTTGGAGCCCCAAGACCCCCAATCCCGCCACTAGAGACGTCACAGAATCCGATCCCCGCCACCAGGCAGCTTTGCCATCGCGAACGCGCACACGCTGAAATAGGCCAACAGCGAACAACGACAGTGCCGCAACGCCAACCGTTGTCAGCACGGATCCGTACGTTGCGGCCAACACGGCCCCAGGCACGCCGACCACCAACACGCAGCAGAACAACAGCTCTGCCAACAGGACCGGCCTCCGATGGTTAGCGGGACTCCTCACACCGATCCCGACACATTTGCCGTATGCCAGGGCGGCCACCACTGCCGACGAGGCAAGGAACCCGCCGTAGAAGAGGGCGTACCTCCCGCTTGCGTTGGCGGCGACAAGGAAGACGAATGGAGTCGAAAGTGCTCGGGCCGCCACCCGCACCCGGACCCCGCCCAATCTCTTGGCCACCGCCGAGCGACGCGTCCAGGACGCCACGAACAAAACCACCCCAAGCAACATCGGCAAGGCCCATTCCACGCCTCCCAACGACCAGCAGCCGTACACCGCCAGAACGACGAGAATCGTCCCGCCGACATTGAACGTGCGCGCCCGCCGGGCCACGATGCCGAGAACGGCGCAGATGACCACGAGGCTCGCATTCTGGTAGGCAATCTCCCCCAGGGGCTTCCCGGTGATGCGATCCAGGATCACGCAGACCCCGAGGGGGACGAACAGGTTGTCGGCACCGTGCAGGGAGACCACCTCGAACCCCGTCACCAGCAACGCCACCAACAACGCCGCCAGAACGCAGACGGGCCGGGGCAGATCGGTCATCAGCAACGTGGGCAGATGGATGGCTAGAAACGCCACGACCAAGAAGACCAGGGAGCCCTCCAAGCTCTTCTTCTCATTCTCGACGGTATATCGCAGCCGCCCGTATTGGCTGCCAATGAGCGCCGCCGAAGCGTCGGCAAGGGCCAGCACCAGGATCGAGGCCACATGCAGCCATGGGCGTCCGTAGGAGGCCAGATAGACCAAGAAGATCGCCAAGGGGTAGTATTCGCTGCCACGGGACCTGCGCGTCACACTGTGCAGACACCGCAGGAACTTGAGCTGTCTCCCCAGCGCGAACAACACACACATGCCCAGGGCCAGAGCCAGCACAACCCAAGGGGATTGGACGAGAAACGGGAAAAACAGGCAGCCGACACCGCCCGCTGTATGGACCAGCTTCCGCGGCAGTTCCGGGTTCGGATTCGCCAAGCGCGACCAGCTCTCGGCCAAGATCAGCAGCAAGACAAAGCCACCGGCAAGGACCAAGGCCCCCGTCAGGTCGGATGTCCACGGAGTCATACCACCTCCTCGACCACAAAGGCGCGGTAGAAGAAGGCGAGATCCTGAGCAAACAGGTCGCTGGACAGTTCATCCAGCAGACGAACACGGCCCGCGAGTTTCTCTGGGCACTGTCGCGGTACGAGCATGTTCCAGTAGGCGAACCGTGCTCCGGGGTTGGCCTGCTCGAGCAACGCCCCGTAGACCTCCCGGCAGAGCTCGGGGTTCAGGTACTCGAAAATATCGGAGAGATTGAATCCGTCGAACGGACCGCCTGGGGCGGCTTGGATAAGGCCGTGATGCAGCGTGAGTCGGTCGAGCCCGGAGCGAATGGCATCGTAGTGTTCGGGCCTCAAGTAACGCGGCAGGGCCTCAGCGCTGTAATTGCCCGTGAGGATGTAGGTGAGATACGGATTGCCGTGGGCAGGGAGCACCGTCAGAGCATGACGTGCCCGGGACAGAATGCGGTCGGCGACGGAGCCCTCGACATAGCGGAAAAACTCGGGATCGCGCCCGAGCCGTCCCATCACAAAACGACTGAAGAAGAAGCGGAACAGCAGACGCCAACGCCAGTTGTTCCAGACCGTGTCGTAGAACGCGGCGCGCCCCTCTTGGTCCCGTTGCGCCAAAAGGGCGGCGATATGGCGCTTCGAATGGCACAGTGGCAGGAACCGCTTGCGGAAGAGATGGAAGTAGCGCTCGAACTTCCCGGCATGGATGATGCCGGCGCCAACCGCCTCGGCGTTCGCCGCGAAGAACTCTCTTGCCCCATCCGAAAGCTGTCGCTTGAGCGTCGCGAACGTCGCCAGGCGGTCATCCGTAGCCTGCACCCCCAGGAAAGCCAACAGAGCGTCGTGGTCCAGCTCACGAAATGCGGCTACCTTCAGTTCCACCACCGCCAGCTGCGCGGGGCTCAGGTCGGCAGCGACCACATCGGCGCCCTCGGCAAGCAACGCGAACGCGTTGTCGCCCCCGGAAGCAATGGAAAGCATACGCCGACCACATTCGGGGCGCAACGCCGCTACCAGGATGTCCGCATCCTCCCACACACTGGCGTAGCGAATGTGCCCAAAATCCGCCCTCGCCTCGATCCGATCGTTCATGATTCAGCCTTTCGACCACGGCCATAGGCCGCGTGAGCCCGAGAGAAATCCCCTGCGGCCAAGGCGGCGGTAATGGACACCTCGCCCGCCAGTGTGGTTGCTGCACAGATCTCGGCGAACTTGCGCGCCTTGCCTTGACCAAGGCAATCGATCATCGCCAGACACTCCCGGGCGGTGGGCAGGCCAGTCCCCCCCCCGACCGTACCGACAATGAGGTTTGGCATACTCACCGAAACGTAGAGCCCACCATCGCCGGAGACGTCCATCCTGGTGACACCAACCGAGGCCTCAGCGACGCAGGCCGCATCCTGTCCGCACGCAATGAACAGCGCGGCCAGGGAGTTCGCATAGTGCCCCTGGGCCCCGATTGAACCGCTTTGCACGCCGCCTAGAATCGAGTTCTCCCAGTAGCGCTTCATGTCCTCCGGCGTGGTATGCCCAAAGCGCGCCAGCAACCGGCGGGGAATGGTGGCTTCGGCCACGACCTTCTTGCCGCGGGCGGACATGAACGCGATCATCGTCGCCTTCTTGTCGCCGGAGAGGTTGCCCTCGACATACCAGTGGGAGGGGCGGCGCGGCGCGCGTTCGATCAAGTGCCTGCAGATCGCGTCAGTGGCAATCGTCACCATGTTCTGCCCCGAGGCATCCCCGGTGGTGTAGTCGAAGATCAGATGGACCTCTCGCCCCACGATCGTTGTACGCAGATCCACAAGCTTGCAGTGTCGCGAGGTCGTGGCCACCACATCCTGGAGGGAGTCGACGCGCGGTAGAAGCCACGCGAGAAACACTCCGACCTCCGCCAGCGACTCAAAACAGAAGCACGGTGCGCGGGAGACCGATTCGGTAAAACATGCAACCGACACGCCACCGGATTGACTGACCAGATAGGCCCCGCGGTTGCAGGAAGCCACCAAGGCTCCCTCACTCGTGGCCAGCGGCACATAGAAGTCGCCTTGCGCACACGTTCCGTTCACCCGCAATGGACCAGCCACCCCCACCGGAATCCGGGCAAAGCCCACCAGGTTCTCGATGTTGCCCGAGAGCGCCTCGGGAGCAATCTCCTCGCCTTTCCCGGCCAACTGCCCAGTGGCAATCCCCAATTCTGCGAGGCTCTGTCGCCGCTTGTCAAGTCCCGCTGCCGTGTGGTCATTTCCGGCGGGAATCCGGGCCGGGAGAGATTCCTGCCCAGGAAGGCGCGGCGAGAGACGCGTGGCAAGCTCTTCAGCTGACCCCTCGCGAAGCATGCGGCTCATGACAGTGTGTGCGACATGGGTATCCAAGGGCACAAGACGTCCCTCCATTCTGTGTTGTCCTGTTACGCAGAACCTGCCTCGTCATCTGGGACGATGCAAGTGGGGAGCGGCCAGGAATGGGCAATAGACGGGCGGTGGGAATGCGATCGGCACCGATGCCTTGGATCTCGGCAGTGCAGTTCGCCTGCGACGCCCTTCCGGACATCCTGCGCGACGCCGAGGGCCGGACCAGCATGGACGGGCGTGGGCGTTGGCTGGACAACGTGTTCGTCGAGCGGCTCTGGCGAACCTCAAGCACACGGCCAGATATGGGGCACTCCATAGGTGCCCGCGACACCTCTCGTGCCCGCTCGCGCGAAGCCGGGAGTTGCTGCGGCCAAATCCGGGCCCGCACCCCCTCGCGAATCAGGTCAACGTCCAGAGACCTGGCGCTCCCGGCGACCCTCGCAGAGAGCGGCACGTGGGGACCTATGGAGCGAGGCTATGGGGTTGCCGGCTTCTTGGCGGCCGCCAGCCGCAGGACCAGGACCCGAGCAAAGCAGGTGTCTGCCGTGCGCGAATCGTGTTTGGGCAGAGCCTGCCAGGCGGTGGTCAGGAGCTTGCGCTGATCCGTCTCGACGAGTGGCTCGTCGGCGTCGTCCGCCACCAGCTGGATCTGCCGCGCGATCTCGGGGTTGAGGACCACGAATTCCCGCGTGGCGGTACGGTGCGGACTGAGGACCATGAGGGTCAGCGCATGCCGGAAGGCCCGCTGCCGGTCCTTCTCACTGCCGCCCTGGTAGACCTCGAAAAGCCCACCATGCGCGGAAGCTGCCAGAGGGTTGAGCGTGATGGCTTTCTGCCAGCCCTGCAGGGCGGCAGTGCGATCACCCAAATGCCAGGCCACGCGGCCCACCTCCAAACAGGCCTGAAGATTCGCGCCGTCGAGTGTCACCGCCTTGGTGTACTCGCGCAAGGCGGCCGGGAAGTTCTCCATCAGGCAATAGCGCTCGCCATTGGCAACGCATTCGCGAGCAGTCGCCAGGGCCCGTTCCCTCGATTCCTTCTCCGTTCGAGACCGTTTCCGCCACTCCATCTGGATGATATCGGGGTAGCGAGCAAGTGAGGCGTCCGCAGCGGGGGTGATGGACCGCAGGGATAGGTATCCCACGAACAACGCCAGCACTAGACTGCCCACGACGCCGCAGAAAAGGAGAGCTTTGTAGAGCGGAGGCATGGGGTCATTCCGGGAGTAGAAACGCCCCGACTACAGGAGTCGGGGCGTTCGTCATTCCAGCACGGGGGCCAAGCGCCCCGGACAGCGGAACTAGGCAAGGCCCAGCAGGCTGTCAAGGAGATCCACGGCCGACGCGGCGTCAGGCGAGTAGCCATCGGCACCGATCTCGTCGGCGAAGTTCTGGGTCAGCGGCGCACCACCAACCATGATCTTGACCTTGTCGCGCAAGCCGGCTTCGGCAAAGGCGTCGATCGTGGTCTTCATGTTCGTCATGGTCGTGGTCAGCAGAGCGCTCATGCCGATGGCATCGGCATTGCTGTCCTGCACGCCTTGGATGAACTTCTCGGCGTCGCAGTTGACGCCAAGGTCAACGACTTCGTAGCCCGCGCCTTCGAGCATCATGCAGACGAGGTTTTTGCCGATATCGTGCAGGTCGCCCTTCACGGTGGCACAGCAAACCGTACCCTTGGCCTTCACGCCAGCCTGCTTCAGCAAGGGCTTCACCAGCTCCATGCCAGCATTCATGGCCCGCGCGGCGATCAGAACTTCGGGGATGTAGACCTCGTTGCGCTTGAAGCGGTCGCCGATCACGCTCATGCCCGCGACCAGCCCCTTGTTCAGGATCTCTTCGGCGTCGACACCATCGTCGATGGCCTTCTGCACCAGTTCCTTGACGACCGGGGCTTGCCCCTTGATCAGGTTCTCGGTAATCTGCTCGAGGATCGCTTCGGACATGATCTTCTTGCCTCCTGCTGCGTTGTCTGAACGGGCTCTTGGGGTCTTCGCTTGCCATGCGGCCTGCAAGGACTCGTGCCAGAGTCTGCACACTCCGACAGCCTAGTAGACCTTTGAATATACCCATCAAGGAACTAAAGCAAGCCCGACTCGGGGTTTTCCAGGTTGTCTTTTGGCGCGAGGAGGTCCTCGCCTCGAACTTCGCGCTCGATCTGCTCGAAGAAGGCCACCATGAAGCGGTGCCGCCCCTCGGCCAGGCGTCTGCCCGCATCCGTCAGCAGCCGCTGCCTGATGTGGCGGAGCTTGACAAGGTATTCGCGGTACGCGGAATCCTGCCGGCTGTAACTGGCTGAGGCCTGGGCTTCCTCAGCGGCGTTGTGGACCCGCGACCCGATGCGACCGGCGAAGTGAAAGGAGCGGCCGATGCCGATGGCGCCGATGGAATCAAGCTTGTCGGCATCGAAGACGATGCGGGCCTCCAAGCTCTCAGGGAGGTTCCCATTCCTGGCGCGGAATCGGTGGGTCAGAACGCAGGCGGCAATGTGCTCGATGGTTGCGCGGTTGGTCAAGCCAAGTTCCGGAAGCAATTCGCGGGTGAGTTCGGCACCCCGTTGCGCGTGGCAGGTGACGCCCTGGTCGGCCAACTCCTCCGGGCGGCCGATGTCATGCAGCAGGGAGGCACAGTCGACCACCAGCGCGTCGCCGCCCTCAAGTTCGCAGATACGTCGGGCGTTCGCCCAGACGCGCAACGTGTGGTCCCAATCGTGGCAGGCGGGGCTGCACTCGAGGCCCTCGCGAGCCGCCTGGGCGACGCGGGCGAGGAACGGATCGGCGTTGGTGTCGGGCAGCAAGGGGGGCCTCCGGCGGAACAGGTGTGGTTCGGAGCGAAAACGTGCTAACATACGAGTCTCTGCACCACACGCAACAAACCGGATGCCTTCAACGATGCCCACGGACCTCGCCACAGACGATTCTCCAGCCCCCCCCCGCGTCAGACGCGGCTGGCATCTGAGTCTCGCATATGATGGTTCCCGATTCCGCGGGTGGCAGATTCAGTCGCAGGGCCGGACGGTGCAGGGGGAACTGCAGTCGCGTCTGCGGCGGCTGTTCTCCGACCCGGATTTACGCGTGGCCGGCACCAGCCGGACAGACGCTGGCGTCCATGCCCTGGACCAGCAGGCGAGCTTCGCTGCCGACACCCCGGCCGAATTCACTGCGGAGAGGCTTCGCGTAGTCCTCAACGGTTGGTTGCCCGATGACATGATGCTCACCAACGTGCGCGAGGTACCGCTCGGGTTCAATGCGCGGTACGGGGCGGCAGGCAAGGCCTACACCTACGTGCTGAATCCCGGCGAGCGTCTCCTGCCCATGTTCTCCCCCCTAGTGTGGCACCTCCCCCGCCGCCTTGATCTGGGAGCGATGCAGGCGGCGGCGGAGTTCCTGGTCGGGGAGCAGGACTTCTCCTCCTTCGCGGTGAATCCCAAGCGAGAGATCAGGTCGCATGTGCGGCTGGTGCACCGCCTCGAGGTGATCTCGCAGGATGGCCTGATCCACTTCAATGTGGTGGGCACGAGTTTCCTCTACAAGATGATCCGGGGCATGGTGGGCTGGCTGGTGCATGTGGGCCGCGGCGCGGCCTCGCCGGAAAGCACGGCGGCAGTGCTCGCGGCCAAGGACCGGTCGATGGCGGCAGACTCGGCCCCGGCCCTGGGGCTCTTCCTTGCCAAGGTGTTCTTCGAACCCGATGCGTGGCGCGACTACGAGCCGCTGCTACCCCCCTTCCAGTGGCGTGCGAAGCCATGAACAGCGGCACGGCAGATAGGCTTGTGGTCATCGGTGGCGGGCCGGCGGGAATGATGGCGGCCATCGTTGCGGCCCGCGCCGGACAGCGGGCGATTCTCTGCGAGGGACAGACCCGGTTGGGGCTCAAGCTGCTGGCCAGCGGCGGCGGCCGCTGCAATCTGACGAATACACTGCCAGCAGAGGAATTCATGGCTCGCTGCGGCCGCCATGGTCGGTTCATGGCCCCCGCCCTGGCCCATTTCGGGGCCGATCGCCTGCGGGAATTCCTGGCCGAACTGGGCGTCGAGACCCATGCGCCGGACGCACGGCGCGTGTTCCCGGTCACTCACCAAGCCACCGCAGTCCATGCCGCTCTCGTGGGTGAATTGGCGCGGCTGGGAGTGGAGATTCGGCTCGGGGAGTTGGTCGGGGAGCTCCTTCTGGAAGGGGAGACGCTACACGGCGTCGCGACCTCACGGGGCCCGATCCCGGCCGGGCACGTGGTCCTGGCGACCGGTGGCCGCGGCTATCCCCCCCTTGGTGGCGGACAGGCAGGCTATGATCTGGCCCGGCAGGCCGGGCATCGGGTCACCGAGACCTTTCCAGCCATCGTACCACTGGTCGTTGAGGAAACCTGGCCCGGGGAGTGTCGGGCGGACACGATCCCCAAGGCTACGCTACAGATTCGAGGCCGAGGCCAACGCGGATTGCGCGCCCAGGGGGATCTGATCTTCACCGAACATGGCCTGGCCGGACCCCTGATTCTGGATGCGGCTCGGGAGATCACCCCGCTGTTGGCAGGGGGCGAGCCGGTCCGCGCCACGCTGCAGCTAACCGATGGCGACGAGGAAGCATGGAACGTGCGCCTGGCGGCACCAGACAGGGGCGGACCTGTGCGACGATGGCTGGCACAGTGGGTGCCGGACTCCCTCGCCGACGTGTTCTGCCGCTTGGCGGAAGTCAGGACCAGCCACGAGGTCTCTTCGCTGGGGCAGCGCGACCGACACCGCCTGGCCGCGGTATTGGCCCAGACCCCCGTGACCATCGTGGCCAGCGAAGGCTGGGACAAAGCGATGGTCACCCGTGGCGGAGTCTCGCTCAAGGAAGTCGTGCCCGACACTTTGGCGAGCCGGATCATGCCGGGGCTCTCCTTTGCAGGCGAGGCGCTCGACCTCGATGGTCCCTGTGGTGGATTCAATCTCCAATGGGCCTTCGCCAGCGGCGCTCTGGCTGGCGCGACGGCTGGACGACTCTGCCGCGGGGAATGACAAGGGGAACTGAGGGAGCTAGCGTAGGTGCATGAATGCCCGACTCGACATTGCCGTATCCCTGGTTCGTTTCGCCGACTGTGGCGAACTGCTGCTCGCCGTGCGGCGGGAGGTGTTTGTGGTCGAACAGGCGGTCCCGGAGGAGTTGGAGGTGGATGGGCTCGACGACTCGTGTACCCATGCCCTTGCCATGCAGGGCGACGAACCGGTGGGTGCGGGCCGGACCCAACGGGACGGGCATATCGGCCGCATCGCGGTCCGCAAGGCATATCGAGGGCGGGGAATCGGCACCCGGATCATGCGCGCGCTGATCGCTGAAGCACGGCGACGGGGGCTGGCCAGCGTCTACCTGGGCTCCCAAGCCCAGGCCCGGCGCTTCTACGAGAACCTGGGCTTCGTGGCCTACGGGGAACCCTTCGAAGAGGCGGGGATTCCCCATATCATGATGCGTCTGACGCTGGCGTGACCCACTACAGGGAGGCCACGGCGACGGTCAGACGCGCCAAGGCCTCGGCCAGATCGGCCTCGGTATGGCTGTAGTTCACGTAGGGCACATTGTAGAGCGACACGCCCTCAGCGAAGGCGGCTACCTGGAACTGCTGAACGAGTCCTGCCGTTGCCCCTTCCCCAGCCACCAGTTGCGGGCAGGGCCAGAAGCCTACTAGCGTAAGCGGCACGCCGTGCGTGGCAAAGACTTGGTTGAGCTTGGACCAGATGCTCTCGCCGCGCTGCCAGAGTTGCGCGCAGACGTTCTCATCGCGGTAGATGCCCATCACTGCCTTGGCTGCGGCCAGCGAGAGCGCCTCCCCGCCGTAGGTGGAAGAGACAGTCACCCCGCCGCCTGGGCCGCAGAGCTCCATCACGTCCCGCCGCCCGCAGTAGACGGAGAGGGGCATGCCGTTGGCCATGCCCTTGGCGAATACGGCCAGGTCCGGGGTCACGCCGAAGTACTCCTGCACGCCGGCGGTGGCGACGCGGAAGCCGGTGACAATCTCGTCGTAGATCAGCAGCGCCCCCTCATCCTCGGTCAGCTTCCGCAGAGCCGGGTAGAAGGTCTCGCCGGCGGCGATGCCCGCATAGGAGGCGGACACTGCCACGGCCGCGATCTGGCCGGGGTAGGCGGCGAAGAGTTCGCGCAGCTGCTCGACTTGGTTCCAGCCGCAGGAATGGTGCAGGCGCGCCACATCCTCGGGCACTCCCTTGGGCATGCCGGTCAGGGCCACTCCGGGCCGGTACATGCTGCCGGCTGCGAGGGTATTGACCCAACCGTTGTAGCCGATCTGGACGATGTGGTCCCGCCCGGTAAAGGCTCGCGCCAGCCGGAAGCAGGCCGCGTTGGCTTCCCCCCCGGTCTTCAGGAACCGCGCCATCTCCGCGCACGGCACAAGTTCGCAGACCAGTTCCGCCACTTCACCCTCCAGCACGTGGGGATGGCTGAAGACGATTCCCTTGGCCAGTTGCTCGCGGATGGCCTCGTCCACCGGCGGATAGCAGTAGCCGAGCGAGACGGGGCCCAGGCCGTTGCGGAAATCGATGAACTCACGCCCGTCCAAGTCCCACAGCCGGCACCCCTTGGCCCGGGCGATCACCGCAGGCTCCACGTCCAGAGCTTTCGGCGCCTTCGAGTTGGTGCTCGATCCGTAGGGGAGGGTCTGCAGCGTCTGTTCGTAGCGTTTGGCGGAGATCGTCATGGTCGTGCTCCTGGGGGGGAATGTATGGAATGATGGAATAGTGGGATGGGAGTTCGGGGGATGGCAACCGGTCCGATCCGACCGATCCGACCCATTCGTCCGATTGCCCCCCGTTCCATCCCCCCCTTCCATCTTCACTCTGGGCTTTCTGCATCTTACACCCAGTATTCCCCCATTCCACCATTCCACCATTCCCTCCTCCTATTCCCCCTTCCCGTCCCCCACATGGCAGTCTGCCTGCCGCAAGAGGTGTTTGGTCCACTGCCGCAGATCGTGCCAGACTTCGGGGCGCAGGTCGAGTACTGGGCCGCCGAGGGCCATGGCCATGAGTTGCTCGCACTGGCGGACGGTTCGCTCGTCCTGGAAATCGGCCAGCCAGCCGCCTTCGCGCAGGTAGGCGAGTTCCAGGGAGACGTGGGCGGACTCCACCAGCAGGGGATCGTCGTCCTGTGCCTCGGCGAAGCGGGCCAGAACCACGCGCGTGGCCTGGAAGACGAGAGGATGTTCGACGCCCGGCCGCACGTTGGTCAAGACGAAGCGGGAGAGTTCGCCGGTCGCTTGGTACAGCCGGGGATGCCGGGCCAGGGCACCGAAATCGGCGAGGGGCGATACGTCTCGGGGCGTGTGGATCTCACCTTTGCTCTCGCGATACGTGACCCGGACGAGACGGAAGAGGTCGAGAGTGGGAAAGGAGCGTTTCCCCAGGCGCCGGGCGCCCTTCAGCATGAGGTGAACCTGCCCGTGGGCCGGGGTGATCCCCGCCACGATCAGGCTGGTATCGCCGTAGCCGGTCTTGCGCAGGACCAGAAAGTCGGTGGTGATCGCGGCGGTCACGGCGCGAAACCCACATCCCAGAGGCCATGGCCGGCGCCGGGGGCCAGCAGCGCGTGCAAGAGGTCGAGCCAAGCGTGCAGATCGGCCACGTGGGCGGTTTCGGTGGGGGTGTGGTTGCCGCGTGTGGGCAACAGAAGTGCGTAGACCGGGGCGCGAAGCCCCTGGTGGGGAAAGGCTCTGGCGTCGGTGCCGCTGTAATTGTAGACTTCCGTCTGCAATGGCAGCGAGCGGGCTCTGCAGAACGCCTGGAAGCGATCACGCAGGGCGGGGCCGACGATAACCGAGGCATCGCTGAGGGTGAGCACGGGACCATGGCCAAGGCGCACGTCCTGCAGTTCGTCCTCGTAGGTCGCATCCAGGCAGACCACTGCATCTGGCTGCACGGCGCGGGCGAGCACGGCAGCGCCGAAGCCCCCGATCTCCTCGCAACTGGTCGCGCCCAGAACCACGTTGATGTCTGGATTCTGCCGGAGCCCCCGGGCGAGCGCCACCAACGCCCAGCAACCGGCGCGGTTGTCCAGGAACGGGGATTCCAGAAGCTGTTCAGCCACCAACTGCGGCCCGGCCAGGAAGCAGGCGCGGTCACCATGGGCCACCCCGGTGATCCCCTCGGTTCGGCACCGCTCGGGATCGTCGGCGACCGGATGCAAGACCACGCGGTGATGCTCGCCCCCTAGCTTGAGCACGCCGGGCACGGGTTGCTCACCAAGGTGCGCCCCGCCAAGCCGGACCAGCACCAGGCCGTCCTCCCCGATCTGTTCCACTGTGTAGCCCGGGGAATCCATGTGGGCGCAGACAAGGACGGTGGGACCGTCGGTGCCCCCCCCCGGAAGCCGTGCCGAAACCGCGTGCCGACCGTGGGAGCTGGTCTCCCAGCCTGCCCCCGCCCAAGCGGCGAGCAGATACTGGGCAACTTCGTCCTCGTCGCCCGGCGTTGAATGACAGCGAAGCAGGTCGAACAATCCGTCCATCAGGCCATCCCCTAGTCGGGCAAGCGCGGGCCCACATGCTCGCGCAGGAGCTTCCGCAATTCGTTCTGTTCCGGCGTGCGCAGCGAACGCTTCGGAAAATACACGTAGACGCGAGGACTCAGGTAGACGAGGAAGAGGCCGGGCGACTCGTGTGCCTTGCGGAAGCGGGCCCAGCGGGTGGTGGTGCGCTGGCCGGCATCGTCCAACGCATGCATCCCTTCCTCATCGAACTCGAACACGCCCCCCGCATGCTGGTCGGCACCCGCCTTGGCCCAGTCCCGCCGCACACTTGCCCGGGTGACATACGGTCGCCCCACCAGAACATAGGCAACCACGAGGCCCAGGCACCACCAGCCGCCGCCCTGGAAGCGGTACCATGCCCCAATCAGCAAGAGCGAGAGAGAGACGAGAATCCGGCGCGTGCGGTCATGGAAGCGCTGTGCTTCCAGGTAGTCGGCGAACTCGGGTTGGCAGCTGATTCGCAGGGGCATGCGCTGGTCTCGTTCCGGGGGGGTTGGCAGAGAAGATAGCCAGAGCGCACCCGCTACGCAACTGCTACCAAGTTGCGAAGATCCGGATACACTCTGGCGAGATGCCTTCCGGTTTGCCAGTTGCGGCACCAGGCAAGAGGCGATGCTGTCGCATCGTCGTTCCCTGGCGGCGTGGCTGGCATCCGGAAGAGAGGCAACCAGATGTACCCGGACTTCCGCAACTTGGTGCTGGAGACCGTTCACGCGGGTTACTTGGCGCGCAGGAAAAGCGGCGGAGACCAGGCCGTGCCAATACCCGGCGCGAGCCAGCGGATGCGCAGATAGTACCCCCCCGGAGGGACCAGATTGTCGGGGAACACATGTGCCGCTTCCTTGCTGTCGACCGTGGAGACGATCTCTTCGAAGTGGGGGTCGCGGGCGAGCTGAAACCGGAAGACGGCATGGGCCATCACCCCCGCCTGCCCGGGGACTACCGGCAGCCGACAACGCACGGGCAGGCCGTCGCCGGTGGTCAGCAGGCCGCTGTCGGACACCTTGAGGTCGCCGCGGCGCGTATAGGCTTCGCCGCCATCGGTGGCCTGAAC
>JABGQJ010001249.1 GCA_018648945.1 Victivallales bacterium | reverse complement strand
AAACAGTTCGTCCAGTTCTTTTCCTCCAGGTGCCCATGGAAGTCCTTGAGAAACACCGGCAGAAAGGCCAGCCAGCCCTTCTGTTCCGGGTCCTTGTAGAACGGGCGTTCCCGCTTGCCGGATGCCTCGATCCGAACGTAGACGTTGCGGCCCATGTGATTCAGGTGACGCCCGCTGAACAGGCGAAAACCAAGTGGGCGGAATGTCGTCACCCAGCGGTCGAGGTTGGTGTAATCGAAGCTGAAGGTGCCGTCGTCGCGCCGGCGCGTGGTAATCAGCGGATACTCACCTTCGATCAGCGGCGTGAACATGGTGTCGTCGCCGAATGCTCTCAACTGTCTGCCTGCCTGTTCGAGCAAGGCCCAGTGCTCGTCACTCCACCACTCAGGCGGGGTACCGCTGGTCAGGTTCACCGGGTCCGGCCAAAGCCAGTGTACAGAGTGCAGGGCATGATGCTCGGGCAGAACCGTGGCGTAAACCTGCAGGACAAAGGCAGCCGTCACCGTGGTGTCCCCCGAAGTCAGTTCGAGCTGACCTCGATAGGTTCCCGGCAGAGCGTCTCGATCTACGGCCACATCAACCAGCACGCCGTGAGTGCTGCCTGCGCTCAACACCACGCTGTCAGCTTCCACCAGCACTTCAGCGGTCTGGAAAGGCGCTTCGCGTACCAGGTGTTCCAGCCATCCTTCGGGCAGAGCTCCGCCTGGTTTGCTGCACATGCTGCCTTGCGTGTTCCCCTCCACCTGCACGGGGAGAAGTTCGTAGATGCGCGCTTGACCTTTGAGCGCGGTGCCGTCGTCGCGCCGGATGTGCTTGATCGTGAGCCGTCGGGCGCCATCCTGCGCCGCAGTGACCGCAAACAGGATCGGCGCCGACCCGGAGCGCGGCACGTGCGCCGGGCGATCGTAGGCCGGCGGGGGAGGACGGTCAGGAAACAGACGGAGCAGCGGATCACAACGTGTTACACGCACGGACGGCATGGTCTTCTCCCCGGTCTCGACAGCTTGTCCCCGACACATGGTTGCCATCGCAACCGCAACGGCCCCGATGCGGACCACTAGACTCTGAACTGCGCCTGCGTGTTTCACGGCACCTCCAAAGCTCCATGCATAGATCAGTTGTTTCGGCCGGCCTGCTCTGGGGCCCCATGGCACAGGCTTTCCCTGGCACGGCCCGGTGGGCTTATCACAATAGCGGGGATCCGGACCGGACCCAAATTCTGCGGCAGGAGCATCCTCTCGGACGACATGAGATCGAGATGAAGGAGGCGAGCAAGTACGAAATGACCGGACCCCAGGCTCTTGTCCACGATGCATGACACCCATTCCGTGCAACAGAGAGCCCGGTGCCGGACTGCCGGATGGACGCTGGACAAGGTAGAAGCGGCGTCTCGCCGCTTCCGTCATGCGCGCAAAGCGGCGAGACGCCGCTTCCACCCTCGCTGCCGCGCTCGCAACGCCCCTCCCACTCCTCTGGTTCCCGACGCAAGCCATGGCCCGTACCGGACTGCCGAACGGACGCCGGCCAAGGTAGAAGCGGCGTCTCGCCGCTTTCATCCCACGTGCAAAGCGTCGAGGCGCCGCTTCTACCCTCGCTGGCGCGCTCGTATCTCCCCCCCATGTCTCCGGTTTCCGACGCAAGCCATTTACCTTGCCCGACTGCCGGATGGCGGCCGGGCAAGGTCCCTGGATCAGTATCGGCCGAGCGTGTCCGCTATTCCGCCAACTGATCGTCGATGTGGGAGACGAGAT
>JABGQJ010001248.1 GCA_018648945.1 Victivallales bacterium | reverse complement strand
TAGGCTGGAAACGGCATCTTCTCGGGAACCGCTCGCTCTGGCTTCCAGTGTGGGACGATTCCCGGGACGTGGGGTCTACCCACAGGACGCTGCCGCTCCTGCACCCCGATCGACGTCATATGACGCTGGAAGTTGAACCCGAATACACGGAGTTCGTCCGGTGGCAGCCTTGCGGCCCGACTCTCGGGCTCCCTTGTATAGCTTCAGGCAAAACAGGACCAACGGCTGTTCGTGAAACTGGAGACTTCCTTGAAAGCGAGTAGGATGATGGAACTCAAGGAAAGGAAGTCCGATGACCAAGAAGCGACGACTCAACTGCGACGAGAAGCTCCGCATCGTCGAGGAGGCGCGCCAGCCCGGCGCGAGCGTTTCGGAGACATGCCGCCGGCACGGGATCGCTGCGAGCGTGTTCTACCGGTGGGAGGCGCAGATGCGGGAGGGCGCCCGGAAGGCCCTGGCCACAGGGGGGCGCTCGAAGGGGCAGGCTGCGGCCGAGGCGGAAGCCGAACGACTGCGGGCCCAGTTGGCGACGAAGAACGATGTGATCGCGGAACTGACCGAAGCGCTGATCCAGGAAAAAAGGGGGCTCTCGGACTACCTTCGCCCCGGCGGTTCAAAGAAGCCATGAAAAGGGAAGCGGTCAGGTTTGTGCCGTGGGTCGGCACCCGGTCGGGGCAGTCACAGCGACGCGTGTGCGAACGTCTGGGCCTGGGCTGGAGCCGGTACCAGAGATGGCGTCGGCTGCCGAGCGAGGGTTCACCGCAGGAACCCCCGCGCCCGCCCCGCCCTCCGCATCCGGACAGCCCTCTGCCATGGGAGACAAGTGCGACAATCGACTTCGCGCTGGGCCATCCCGAGGACGGGTACCGACGCCTGGCGTGGATGATGGTGGACGAGGATGTTGCGCACCTGAGCGAGTCGGCGGTGTACCGCATCCTCTCCGCACGGGACCTGCTGTACCGCTGGGCGCGTCCAAAGCGGCATGGTGCCCAAAGGCCGCCGCCGACCACCGCACCGCACCAGCGCTGGCACACCGACATCATGCATCTTCGCCTGGGAGACGCCTGGTACTTCCTGGTCAGCTTCCTCGACTCCTACAGCCGATACATTGTGCACTGGGAGCTGCTTCCCTCGATGACCGCAGACCGGGTTGCCCTCGCCCAGTTGGAGGCCCTGGAAAAGTACCCGGACGCCAAGCCGCAGATCGTCAGCGACCGGGGCTGCCAGTACACTTCGCGCGAGTACAAGCAGCTGATCAGGCGCTTCGAACTGGTGCACATCCTCTGCCGGGTGGCCCATCCCCAGTCCAACGGCCTGATCGAGCGCTGGCATCGCAGCACCCGCGAAGCGCTGGAGGACAACGGCGCTCCGGACACCCACCCGACGGCGCTAAGGGCCATCGAGGCCTGGGTGGACAAGTACAACGAGCGGAGACTGCACGCCGGGCTTCACTACATCGAGCCCGCTGAGTACTTCAGGGGAGATCCGGCCGCCCGACTGACCCTCCGCAAGAAGAAACTGGTCCAAGCCAGGGAGAACAGAAGGCGCGCCAACAGCGCCCGCGCCGAGATCATTGAGCAGCCCGGCGGCAGTCTGCAGGAACACAGCCAGGACAGGATGGAAGTCTCTCTTTCACAGGAAGGCAGTTGGTCTCACTTGAACTGAAGCGGAACAGCACATCCTGCGGCATCTGCGAACAGGTATGTCCCGCACAGAACCTGAAGATTGTGGATGGGGGCCCAGTCTGGGGA
>JABGQJ010001247.1 GCA_018648945.1 Victivallales bacterium | reverse complement strand
GCCGGCGTCTCGTGGCAGCGCAACGGGCGCATTGCCCCCCGCCTCGGCGCCTTGGACAAGTCGTTCTTCGATTGGCGGACCTGGGTCAATGACGACATCGTCGATGAACTGGTGATCGGCGGCGATGCCGCCACCGGGTGTGATCCGGAGCACGTTCTGCCCCATTTCGAGACCCAGGTCGATTCGGCCAACCCGGATATCTTCCGTCAGCAGTTCAAGCCCGGGAGCGAGGTGCAGATCCACCGTTGGCTGACCCTCTGGTCCTGGTACTGGGAGGGCAAGGAGGAATGCACCGGCGAGCCGGCCAACTCCTTTACCGCCGAGACCACCCGAACGATGCTGGAGAAACTGCGCGAGGGCACGCTCGACGGCGTCGTCATGCACGAGGCCCAGAACCTGGCCCACCACAACCAATGGGACATGGTGCGCGACTTCGTGCAGGAATCCAACGCAAGGTGATACCGATGCGCAACCCACTGGTCCGAACGATGGCAACGCTCTGCACAGGCGTCTGCTTCTGCATGTCCGCGCGGGGCCAGGCAATCCCGGAAGGCGGCAAGCCCATCCTGCAGGACCCGCTGCTGACCTACGCCAAGGAGAGGTCGGGGAAGAAGGGAAGCACCCGCGTGGTCGAGGCCGACGGCCCGGGATTCACGAAGGCCCTGGAGGTGGAGTCCAAGGTCCGTGGCAACAACTGGGAGTACATCGTCGTGTGGCGGCTGGCCGCCCCGCTGAAGAAAGGGGATGTGATCCTCCTGCATTACTGGGCTCGCACGGTCTACACGGCCGACGAGAGCGGGCAGAGCGTGATCAAGACCGCGATCGAGGTCCCGAATCTGTGGCGACTCCCGGCGAAGGAGAAGACGTTCCTGGCCCCCCTCACCAAGGGCGTGCTGACCTCTGCGGGCAAGGAGTGGAAGCAGTACTTCGTCCGTGCCCAGGCACCCGGCGACCTGCCGGCAAAGGGGATCTCCGTGGCGCTTCGCTGCGGCGAAGAGCGCCAGCGCGTGCAGTTCGGCGGCATCGGCATCACCAACTATGGCACGACCCGGAAGCTCGACGATCTCCCGATCACACACTACTCCTACGCCGGTCGCGAACTGAATGCCCCCTGGCGCAAAGAGGCGAAGGCCAGAATCCGCCAGCACCGCACCCGTGAGATTCAGATTGTCGTGCAGGACAAGGCAGGGAAGCCCGTGGGGAATGCACGGGTCGAGCTGGAGCTGACCCGCCATGCGTTCCAGTTCGGCGCTGCCTTCCGCACCGCCGATGTGCTTGAGGAGTACAACCCCAACTACCAGCAGCAGCGACAGCAGATCCTTGAGAACTTCAGTTCGGCCTCCTTCGTCAATGCTCTGAAATGGCATCCCTGGGTCGGCGACTGGGGCGGGCCCTTCAAGCGGGAGAACACCTTGGCGGCCCTCCGCTGGGTCCAGGAGCAGAAGCTCCCCTTCCGTGGCCATTGCCTGGTGTGGCCGCGCAAGTCCAGCGTCAGCAAGGCCGTCCGCACAATGCTTGAGGCGGAGAAGCCGGACCCAGCGGCCATCCAACTGGCCATCCTGGAACACATCCGCAGCATTGGCCCGGCGACCAGTTTCTGGATGGACGAATGGGATGTGCTCAACGAATCCATCCCTTGCCACGATGTGCAGGATCTCTGCGGCGACGAAGTGATGGTGGAGTGGTTCAGGGAAGCCCGCCGGGTGCTGCCGGGGGTCAAGCTGGCCCTGAACGAATACAGCATCCTCTCCTCCCTCACC